>NZ_JAJLOZ010000039.1:0-39579 GCF_025548615.1 Arthrobacter sp. A2-55
TTCACAAACTTATCTGATCTGCTTTCTAAAAGCAAATCCGACAACCAGATTCATTTATTCCGAAATTGATAACCAACTCGCGAGTAAACAAACATCATTACACCTATTTTCTAGGCCGATGATGTGGTCTGGTTCCATGCCGGGCTGTTCGCCCGGCGGGGTACTTACTCTAACACCTGCCGGCGGCAAAAGCCAAACCAACGGCAGGTGTTAGATCGGGACTGCCCAGCTACCCCTTGGAGCGGACCAGGTAGACGGCGCCAAGGGGCGGAATCCGTAGGCCCACGGAGTACTTTTGCCCGTCCCACGGCCGGTCTTCCCCGGGGAGTGGCGCCGCGTTGACCACGTTGGATCCGCCATATTCGGCACTGTCCGTGTTCAGCACTTCTTCCCACTTCCCGGCGGAAGGCACTCCAACGCGGAAGTCTTCATAGGCAACGCCCGCAAAGTTGACGACACACACCAGGGGGCTGCCGGCCCCGTCCCAGCGAATGAAGGAAACCACATTGTGCGTGGTGTCACCCCCGTTGATCCAGCTAAAGCCTTCGGGCTTGTTGTCCTGTTCCGAGAGGGCGGGAGTGGTGGAATAGACCTGGTTCAGCTTCTTGACCAGCAATTGGATGCCCCGGTGCGGCGGGTTCTCCGCCAGCCACCAATCAAGTCCGTGCTGTTCGCTCCATTCGGCCTCCTGGCCAAATTCAGTGCCCATAAAGATCAGCTGCTTGCCGGGGTGCGCCCACTGAAACGCCAGGAAGGCACGAAGGTTTGCCAGCTGCTGCCACCTGTCCCCCGGCATCTTGCGCAGCAGCGAGCCCTTGCCGTGGACAACCTCGTCGTGGCTGATGGGCAGCAGGAAGTTTTCCGTAAACGCGTAGACCAGGGAGAAGGTGATTTGGTTGTGGTGCCACCCGCGGTTGACGGGATCCTCCTCCATATAGCTCAGGGAGTCATGCATCCAGCCCATGTTCCACTTGATGCCGAAGCCCAGCCCGCCGGCGCTGGTCGGCGCGGTCACGCCCGGAAATGCCGTGGATTCTTCGGCAATGGTCACGGCGCCGGGGTTGCGGCGGTAGACGGTTGCGTTCATTTCCTGCAGGAAGCTGATGGCCTCCAGGTTCTCCCGCCCGCCGAATCGGTTGGGGCTCCACTGCCCTTCCTCGCGGGAATAGTCGAGGTAGAGCATGGAGGCGACGGCGTCCACCCGCAGCCCGTCGATGTGGAACTCTTCCATCCAGTAGAGGGCATTTGCCACCAGGAAATTGCGGACTTCGTTGCGGCCAAAGTCAAAGATGAGCGTTCCCCAGTCGGGATGCTCGCCAAGCCGGGGATCGGCGTGTTCGTACTGGGCCGAGCCGTTGAAATTGGCGAGCGCCCATTCGTCCTTGGGAAAATGGGCCGGCACCCAGTCCATGATGACGCCGATGCCGGCCTGGTGCAGCGCATCGACCAGGAAGCGAAATTCGTCGGGGTGGCCAAACCGCGAGGTGGGCGCAAAGTAGGACGTCACCTGGTAACCCCACGAGCCGCCAAACGGATGCTCCGAGACGGGCATGAACTCAACATGGGTGAAACCGAGCCACTTGACGTAGTCCACCAGATCCGTGGCAAGCTCACGGTAGCCCAGCCCCTGCCTCCACGAGCCGAGATGGACCTCATACACGCTCATGGGTGAGTTGTGGGGATCCCGAGCGGCGCGGGCCGCCATCCAGGCCGAGTCCTGAAACGCATAGGTGGACTCCACCACGCGCGAAGCCGTCAGCGGCGGCACCTCCGTGCCGTACGCCATGGGATCAGCCTTTTCCAGCCACTGCCCGTGCTCGGTGAGAATTTCAAACTTGTAGCGTGCACCTGGCTCCACCTCGGGAACGAACAACTCCCAGATCCCGCTTGTCCCCAAACTGCGCATGGCATGCGACCTACCATCCCAGCCATTGAACTCGCCAATGACGCGCACGGCCCGGACCCCCGGAGCCCAGACGGCGAAACTGACGCCGGCGACGTCTCCCATGGCGGAGTGGTAGCGCCGGACATGGGCGCCCAGCACAGTCCACAACGTTTCATGCCGCCCCTCTGCCATGAGGTGCAGGTCAAGTTCGCCAACGGTGGGAAGGTAGCGGTAGGGGTCATCAACCCTGTGCAAACCATCGGCATACCGCACTTCCAGGCGATAATCCGGCACATGCCCGGTTTCCTCCACGGGCACCACGGCAACCCAGATCCCGCCGTGCTCGTGCACCATGGGGAAGCTGCCGCTGCCGGTCACCACCGTCACCGACTCCGCCAAGTGCCGCAAGGTGCGGATGGTTGCCGAACCGTCCTCGCCCAGATGGGCGCCGAGCACGGAATGTGGCGCATAGTGCGTTCCGTCCGAAACACTGGCCAGGATACCCGCATCCACTGCGAGTCTGGCGGCTTTCTTCAGTCCCATGTCCACGCTACTTTCCCTTGATTCAAACAAATTCCGAACGGCCTGCACCGGCACGCCCACCCACTCGGGCCGGTTGTGCAATTCATAAACAACTTCATAAAGTGCCTTGTCCAGCAACAATGCCCGGTAGAGGACGGAGGTCTTCTCCACACTGTTGGGCCACCCGCCCTGGTACCCCTCAATGAACGCCTCGCTGCACGCGTCCGACCAGGCGGAGCCGAATTCGGCGCTGGCCAGGCCCTGCCTGACGGCCTGTGCACCCGCGTAGTCGAAGGAGCGGACCATGCCCACGACGTCGCGCAGCGCCACGTCCGGCTTTCTGCGTTCTGCCAGCGGCCGCAGCGGCTCCCCCTCGAAGTCAAGGAAGTACCAGCGGCTGTTCCCTGGAGTGGGCACATGGATCAGCTGGCCCAGGTGGAGGTCACCGTGGATGTGCTGGACGGGCGGCAGCTCCCGCAAGTGGCGCAGTTGTGCCATGATGTGGTTGAGCTGGCGGTCATAAGGCCCGACGGCGGCCGCCGCGAGCTCCCAGGACCACGCCAGCCGGGCGATGATCGCCTCGACAAACGCCGCGACTTCCTCCCCGGTGCAGCTGAGCTCCCCCAGCGAACTGCGCAGGCTGCCGTGCACGCGGGCCAGCGCCGACCCGATGGCATGGGCCTCCGCGGTAAAGCCACGACCGCCCGAAACGGCTGCCAGTGTACTCTCCCAACCGTCCTGCCCGCCTGGAATGAAGGAGTGAATGACAAGAAGCGTGGTCTGGCCGACGCCCTGGCCCGGTTTCGAAACGAGCGGCGGCACCAGTTCCGCCGTGGCAGCGGCACAAAGGGCCGGGACAAAGGCATTGCCGGCCGTCAGGAGCGCCCGGCCCAATTCCACTTCCGGATGCACGCCGGATTGCAGGACCCGGAAAAACTTTGCGATAAGCGGCCGTCCGCCGATTTCGAACACGACCGAGCTGTTGGACTGCTCGCTGGACATCACACGGACGGACGGCAGCGGCGTGTCGAACCCTTCAACTGATATGGCATCACTGTGCCACGTCGCCACGGCGTCCACTTTCATGGCACCGGTCAACACTGACAGCCAGGCGTCCATGAATCCAGGGTCGAACAGTGCGTCGTAAATCCATTCGCCGTCTTCGGTGGTCCCGATCAGGGATGCGTCGGGGAGGTCGCCCTGCCTTCCCTGGTGGACGCCCACGGGGACCTGCAGCGTGACCGGAGTGCCGGCGTCGTCCGTTTCTGCGGACCTGTCCGCGACAGCCGGAGCCGCGGCAGCGAGGTCGATGACCAGCACGCGGTAGGCCGTGCCGGGACGGGCGGACGGGACATCCAACGCCTGGCGCAGGCGCGGGGCGGCCGGGGCACCGTCCTTGAGGGGGTACCAGCGCTGCTGTGGGAGCCAAGGTGACAGCAGGGCGAGGATGTCTGGGCTCATGGGCACCGCTAGCGCCGCACGTGCAGGATGTGGGCCGGTTCCAGGTGCGCATCCAGGCGGAAGTAGTTTTGCCGGCCCCAGTTCCAGGTGGCGCCGGTGATGAGCTCGTCCACGATGAAGGTGCCGTCCGGGGCAAGCCCGTCCAGCTCCAGCGCCTCCAGGTCAAGGGTGACCTGGCCTTCGCGCATGCTGTGGGGGTCCACATTGATGACCACGATGATCGTGTCCTTGCGGGCCGGTTCATCCGCCGTGGCCGCAATGGTCTTGTGCTTGCTGAAAACCAGCGTGGAAGGGTCGGAGCTTCGGTGCAGGGTCAGGTTTTCCAGGTCCAGCAGCGACGGGTGGGCGCGGCGGATCTTGTTCAGCAGCGTGACAAAGGGTGCCAGCGACTTACCGGCAGCCTCCGCCCCGGCAAAGTCCCTGTCCTTGTACTGGTATTTTTCGTTGTCAATGTTTTCCTCGGAGCCGGGCCGGGCCACGTGCTCAAACAACTCGTAGCCGGCGTACATGCCCCACAACGGGCTGCCCATGGCAGCCAGGATGGCCCGGATCTTGAAGGCGGCCGGCCCCCCGTACTGCAGGAATTCGGTGAGGATGTCAGGGGTGTTGACGAAGAAATTCGGGCGGAAGTAGCCGGCGGATTCGCGGCTGACCTGGACCAGGTATTCCTCCAGCTCCTCCTTGGTGTTGCGCCACGTGAAGTAGCTGTATGACTGCTGGAATCCTGCCCGGCCCAGCGCCGCCATCATGGCCGGGCGCGTGAAAGCCTCCGCCAGGAACACCACGTCAGGGTTTTCGGCGTTGACCGTGCCGATGAGCCATTCCCAGAACCAGACGGGCTTCGTGTGGGGATTGTCGACCCGGAAGATCTTCACGCCGTGGCCGATCCACAACCGCACAATGCGCAGGATTTCCGCGGAAAGCCCGGCCGGATCGTTGTCAAAGTTCAGCGGGTAGATGTCCTGGTACTTTTTCGGCGGGTTTTCCGCGTAGGCGATGGTCCCGTCCACCCGGGTGGTGAACCATTCCGGGTGGGCCGTGGCCCACGGGTGGTCCGGGGCGCACTGCAGAGCCAGGTCCAGCGCCACTTCCAGGCCAAGTTCGTTGGCGGCGGCCACAAACGCGTCAAAGTCGCCAAACGTGCCCAGGTCCGGGTGGATGGAGTCGTGCCCGCCGGCCGCGGAGCCGATGGCCCAGGGCGAGCCGGGATCCGCCGGCCCCGCCACCAGGGTGTTGTTCGGGCCCTTGCGGTTGATGGTGCCGATGGGGTGGATGGGGGGCAGGTACACAACGTCAAAGCCCATGGCGGCGACCGCTGGAAGGCGACGGGCCGCCGTCGTGAATGTCCCGCTGCTCCACAGGCCAGTGGTGGGATCGCGGCGTGCGCCCTCTGAACGGGGGAAGAACTCATACCAGGCGCCACGGCCGGCGGCGTCGCGCTCCACCTGAAGCGGGTAGCGCCGGCTCCGGGTCACCAGGTCCCGCAGCGGGAAGCGCCCGACGGCGGCGCGGACGGCGGGCCCTGTGCCGGCGGCCAGGCGGTCGTTGGTGTTGAGGGAGTCATCGGCGAGCGCCTTGGCGGCCTGCTTGAAAACCTTGGCGTCCGCGGGGGCGGGGCATGCCTTGGCCGCCCTGGACAAAAGCTGGCGGCCCTCGGCGAGCATGACATCCACGTCCACGCCGGCGTTGATTTTCACCTGCGCATTGTGGGTCCAGGTGGCGTAGAGGTCCGTCCAGCCCTCCACGGCAAACGACCACTCCCCCACGGTGGCGGGCGTCAGCACGCCGCCCCACGCATCGCTCCCCTTGCCCAGCGGCTTGAGGCGGGTGCGCTGGGCCTCGGCGCCACTGGGGTCGAACAGGACCGCCGTCACGCCAACGGCGTCGTGCCCTTCCCGGAATACGACGGCGCGCACCTGGACGTCGCCGCCGCGCACAGCCTTGGCCGGGAACATTCCGTCCTCAATGACGGGCTGGATGTTGGTGATGGGGATTCTGCCAAAGCGCAGGCCTTCCGTGGGCGACGGCGCTGGCGACGGTTCCGAGGCCGGGTGGGCCGTCGGGGCGGATGCGTGGCGTGCTGGCTTGGAAGTAGTCACAGAGACGACGTTAGCGACTTCGCCCAAATATTCCTAAGGTCTACGGCAAAGTTGGGCGATTCGTCCAGCATGCAGGCAAATTCGGGTGCAGCGCAGGATTCATGACGTCACGAAATCGCTTTTGTGTCCCCGCGAAGCGTTGCGTAAACATTCATGGGTTAGGGTGACCGGCATGAAGGCAAATCGTAGATTCACTGTCCGCACCGTTGTCCCCGAGGAGATTGGTGCCCTGTCCCGCCTGGCAACGAACCTGCGCTGGTCATGGCACCTGCCGACGCGGAGGCTCTTTGAGTCGCTTGATCCGAAATTGTGGGACGAGGTGCGGCACGACCCCCTGGCAATGCTGGCCGCCATCACCCGCGAACAGCTGCTGGCACTGGCTGCCGATCCGGCGGTGGTGGCCGGCGTGGCGGAGGCCGCCCGCAGCCTGGACCAGTACCTCAACGAGCCGCGCTGGTACCAGGGCCTGGGCACGGATGCTCCGGCTGCGATCGCCTACTTCTCACCCGAGTTCGGCATCACGGAGGTGCTGCCGCAATATTCCGGCGGCCTGGGCATCCTGGCCGGGGACCACCTCAAGTCCGCCTCCGACCTGGGCGTGCCGCTCATCGGCGTGGGGCTGCTCTACCAGGCCGGCTACTTCAAGCAGTCCCTGTCCAAGGACGCCTGGCAGCAGGAGACGTACCCCCTGCTGGACCCTGACTCGCTGCCGCTGACTCTGCTGCGCGAGGATGACGGGACGCCCGTGCGGATTTCCCTGCCGCTGCCGGACGGCCGGGTGCTGCTGGCAAATGTGTGGCGTGCGGATGTGGGCCGGGTGCCCCTGCTGCTGCTGGATTCCAATGTTGCCGAGAACGACGATGCCGCACGGGGCGTGACCGACCGCCTGTACGGCGGGGGCGGGGACCACCGGCTGGCCCAGGAACTGCTGCTGGGCATGGGCGGGGTCAAGGCGCTGCGTGCCTACGCCCGCCTCACCGGCACCCCGGCGCCGGAGGTGTTCCACACCAATGAGGGGCACGCCGGCTTCCTCGGCATTGAGCGCATCCGCGAACTCATGGATGCGTCGGTCACGGAACGCCCGCTGAGCTTTGGCGAGGCACTGGCCGCGGGCAGGGCATCGACGGTGTTCACCACCCACACGCCCGTTCCTGCGGGAATTGACCGCTTCCCGCGCAGCATGATCGAACACTTCTTTGCCGGTGAACTGGCGCCAGGCGTCCCCGTGGCCGAAATCCTGGCGCTGGGCGCCGAGAACTACGACGGCGGCAATCCGGATGTGTTCAACATGGCCGTCATGGGGCTGCGCCTGGCACAGCGGGCCAACGGCGTGGCGAAGCTCCACGGTGTGGTGTCGCGGGAAATGTTTGCCGGGCTCTGGCAGGGCTTCGACCACGACGACGTCCCCATCACGTCCGTGACCAACGGCGTGCACGTGCCCACCTGGGTGGACCCTGCCCTCGCCGAGCTGGCCCGCGAAAAGTTTGGCGCCGACGTGCTCAACGGCCCGGACTGGTCCAAGGTGTACGACGTCAGCGACGCAGACGTCTGGGCCCTGCGCCGCCGCCTGCGCACAGCCCTGGTTGAGGACGCACGGGCCCGCCTGCGGGCCTCGTGGAAGAAGAGGGGCGCCGCGGACGCCCAGCTGGCCTGGACCGATGCCGCCCTGGATCCGGACGTGCTGACCATCGGTTTTGCCCGGCGCGTGCCCACGTACAAGCGCCTGACGCTGATGCTGCGCGACCCCGCCCGGCTCAAGGCCCTGCTGCTGCACCCTGAGCATCCCATCCAGATCATCATCGCCGGCAAGTCCCACCCGGCCGACGACGCAGGCAAGAAGATGATCCAGGACCTGGTCCAGTTCACCGACGACCCGGAAGTCCGCCACCGGATTGTGTTCCTGCCCAACTACGACATCGCCATGGCCCGCACATTGTTCCCCGGCTGCGACGTCTGGTTGAACAACCCCCTCCGCCCGCTGGAGGCCTGCGGAACCTCCGGCATGAAGGCCGCCATCAACGGCTCCCTGAACCTGTCCGTCATGGACGGCTGGTGGGATGAGCTGTACGACGGCGAAAACGGCTGGGCAATCCCCACGGCCAACCAGGGGACCAGCGAGAAGGAACGCGACGACATCGAATCCGCGGCCCTGTACGAACTCCTGGAAACACAGGTGGCGCCGCGCTTCTACGGCGACCTGGTGTCCGCAGGCGCGGGGGCGGCCGGTCCGTCGCAGCCCAGCGGCGACGGGCTGCCGTCGCATTGGATCTCCATGATCAAGCACACCCTGGCCCACCTGGGCCCGGCCGTCTCCGCCGGGCGCATGGTGTCCGAATACGTCCAGCGCCTGTACCAGCCGGCCGCCGAGGCCGGCCGTGCCGCCCGGGCCGACGGCTATGCCGCCACGAAGGAATTCGCGGCCTGGACCGAGAAGGTGCGCGCCGAGTGGGGCGGCCTCCACATAGAGCATGTGGACTCCCACGGCATTTCCGATGAGCCCCAGATCGGGGAAACCATCCAGGTGCGGGCCAACGTGAACCTGGGCGGGCTGAGCCCGGACGATGTCAGTGTCCAGGTGGCCTACGGCCGCGTGGGTGACTCCGACGAACTCAGCGACACCCGCATCCTCACGCTGGATGGCGTCTCAGAGTTGGGTGAGGGCCGCTTCCAATTCACCGCCGACCTGGTCATTGACCGGTCCGGCAGCTTTGGCTACGGCGTCAAGGTGCTGCCCCGCCATGCCGCAATGGCCAATTCCGCCGAGCTGGGACTCATCGCGACGGCCTAGCGCGGCCCGCGCGCCGGGTCAGCGCGGGGCCAGGTCGTTGCGGTAGATCTGCACCGTGTTGGCCTCGACGGGGACGGCGTCCCCTGCCGGGACGCGCGGAACGGAACGGGGCAGCCGGAAGGTGGGTTCGCCGTCGCGGTCCGTCCCCGCGGCGGCGGTGGTCATGCGCAACATGAATGGGCCCGGCTCCGCGGCGGGATCCGTGGCGTAGCGGGGGTTGGCGGGCAGCGTGACCATTTCATCGGTGATGCCGGTGTTGAAGACCACCAGCCCGTCCACCAGGCCGTGGGGCGAACCGATGAGCATGGTCAGGACGCGTTCATGCGGGTTGGTCCATCGTTCAGGCGTCATGGGGAGGCCGTCCGCGCCAAACCAGTGGATAAACGATTCGCCGCCGCGCATGGGGTAGCTGCTGGGCTGCTCTGCGAGGAAGTCCTTGCGGATCTGCAGGAGGCGCCGGGTGGCCGAGAGCATGGTCTTCGCGTCGTCGTCCATGCTCCAGTCCAGCCAGGCGATTTCATTGTCCTGGCAGTAGGCGTTGTTGTTTCCGCCCTGGCTCCGTCCCAGCTCGTCGCCGGCCGTGATCATGGGCACGCCCAGGGCCAGCAGCAGGGTGGCCATCAGGTTCCGGGCAGTGCGGGACCGCTCGGCCAGGATGGCGGGATCGTTGCTGATGCCCTCGACCCCGTGGTTCCAGCTGCGGTTGTGGTCGTGGCCGTCGCGGTTGCCTTCCTGGTTGTCCTCATTGTGCTTGTGGTTGTACGCGGTGAGGTCGGCCAGGGTGAACCCGTCATGGGCCGTCAGCAGGTTGATGGACGCCATGGGGCTGCGCCCGGACTGCGCGAACAGCCCTGCCGAGCCGCCAAGGGCGTCTCCCAGCTTGCCCAGGCTTCCGTGGTGGTGCCCGTCCAGCTGGGATGCGCGGTCGGTGAGCCACACGCTGCGGACGTTGTCCCGGAACGAGTCGTTCCAGTCGGACCAGCCGGTGGGGAAGTTGCCCGTCTGCCAGCCGTCGATTCCCATGTCCCAGGGCTCGGCAATGAGCTTGGTGGCAGCCAGGACCCCGTCCGTGGCTGCGGCCAGGAGGAACGGGTGCTGGCTGCTGAACTCATGCGTCCCGTTGCGCGCCAGTGACACGGCCAGGTCAAACCTGAAGCCGTCGACGTGAAATTCCTCCACCCAGTACCGCAGCGAGTCCATGGCCATTCTGATGACATGGGGATTGCCGAAGTTCAGGGAGTTGCCGCAGCCGGTGGTGTCGACGTAGCCGCCGTCGTGCATGCGGTAGTACTGTTCCTCGGCCAGGCCGCGCCAGCTCAGCGCAGGTCCGCCCTGCCCGCCCTCAGCGGTGTGGTTGTAGACCACGTCCAGGATTACTTCAATCCCGGCCATGTGGAGCAGCTTCACCATGCCCTTCAGTTCCGCCTGGACGGCTTCCGGGCCGCGGCGGCGTGCGTCGGCGCTGGCATAGTCCACCTGGGGCGCAAAGAAGCCCAGGGAGTTGTAGCCCCAGTAGTTGCGCATGCCCGTGCCGTGCAGGTGTGGCTCGTCAATGTGGAAGTGGATGGGCAGCAATTGCACGGCGGTCACCCCGAGCTCCTGCAGGTGCTTGATCATCACGGGGTGCGCCATGCCCGCATAGGTGCCCCTGATGTCTTCGGGGATGCCCGGGTGCAGCATGGTCTGGCCGCGCACATGTGCCTCATAGAGCACCGTGTTGCGGCGCGGCGTGTTGGGCCGGACGACATTGCCCCAGTCGAAGTCCGATTGCATGCGCACCGAGACGTATCGCGCCGTGCCGTCCGCGGCCTCGTGTTCGTCAATGTAGCGCCCGTACGGATCCAGCAGCAGCTGGACGGATTCGGGATCCACCTGCAGCAGCTGGCCGGAATCGCTGTCGAACCCCGTGTAGAAGCCGTACCGGCTGCCCACCGGCATGTCGGCAATCAGGCCGTGGTGGACGCCGTCGGTCACGTCAGGCAGCAGGACTGCCTTCCAGGGCCCCCCGGGAGCCTGGTGGCACAGTGCCACCCGGCGGCGGGCAGGCGCATACACGGCAACATTGACGGCATCCGGACCATGCTTTTGGGCCAGGGTGCTCACGCCAAGGGGGAACCGGCGCGACAATCCCATCCCGAGGGTTCCAACGGTTTCGACATCAGTTACCGGCACAGTTAGGCCTGGGTGCTGCGCTGTTTTGAAACCTCGTAGAGGCTGATGCCCACGGCCATGGAAGCGTTCAGGGATTCCATGGCCGAGTTGATCGGGATGGAGACAATCTGGTCGCAGTTTTCACGCACCAGGCGGGAGAGCCCCTTGCCTTCCGAGCCCACCACCAGGCAGATCGGATCCTTGGCCAGGCCAAGGTCGGGCAGGGATACATCGCCTTCGCCGTCCAGGCCCAGCACAAAGTAACCCATCTTCTGGAAGGCGCCGATGGCGCGGTTCAGGTTGGGGGCCTTGGCAACTGGGACGCGCACGGCTGCCCCAGCACTGGTCTTCCAGGCGGCGGCCGTGACTCCGGCACTGCGGCGCTCGGGAATGATCACGGCGTGGCCCGAGAATGCGGACACGCTGCGGATGATGGCGCCCAGGTTGCGGGTGTCCGTGATTCCGTCCAGCGCGACGATGAGCGGGGCATTGGCAATGTGGCCCTTTTTCCACTTGGCCATGACCTCGCTGGCCATGTCCACGGCGTCCTCGTACTCATACGGCGGAATCTGCAGGACGAGGCCCTGGTGGATGGCGTCTTCGGTGAGGCGGTCCAGTTCCGGCTTGTGGGCCTCAAGCAGGGGGATGCCGCGCTCGTTGGCCAGCTTGATGGATTCGCGCACGCGCTCGTCCATGTCCACGCGCACGGCAACGTACAGCGCCTTCGCGGGGATGCCGGCGCGCAGGGCCTCCACCACGGAGTTGCGGCCCGTGACCAGCTCTTCGGTGGCCCGGCCCTTCGGCCCGCTGCTGCGCCGGTTGCTGGTGTGGCCGCCGGCTCCGGCGCCGGCGCTGTGCTTGGCCGCTGAACGCTCGGCAAGCTGCTTGTTCTTGTACGCCTTGTGATAGGTGCGTTCTTCGGCCTTCGGGGTGGGACCCTTGCCCTCAAGTGCCTTGCGGCCCAGTCCGCCTGTGCCCTTGAGGGGACCCTTCTTCAATTTGCGGACGGCGCCGGAGCGGGGATTGTTGGCCATGGTAAAACCCTTACGATTGGTGCGGTGCCGGTTTTTTCAAGGCCCCGAAGTCGTCAAACAAGTATGCCCGCACTCGCATTTTAGGCGCACGGGAGAACGGGATAGTGGACACCCGTAGCTAATAGCTTACGGCCTAGACGCCAATTTCCCGATACGCGGGCCCAAAAGTGCCCTTTCTCACGCCCCGCCCTATCCGGACGCTCGGTTGCAATCGGGGCATTTTTTGGCAACGCTCCCGCAGCCATTGAGGGAGCGTTCGCCAATTTCCACCCACTTGCAACCGAGCGTCGGGGAAAAGTGGCCCGTTTGGAACCGAGGGTCGGTGGGGGTGGGGGGTTAGCGCTTCAGGGACCAGGTGGAGCCGGTTGCCGAGTCGGCCACTTCCACTCCCGCTTCGGCCAGGAGGTCGCGGATCCTGTCCGATTCTGCCCAGTTCTTCTCCGCCCGGGCCCGGGCCCTGGCCTCCAGCTGCGCCGCGACCAGCACGTCCAGGGCGCCCAGCTCGGCCGCCGAGCCGCTCCCCTGCCGCCACTGTGCATCCAAGGGGTTGATTCCCAGCGCCTCAGTCATTCCCATGACAGCCAGGAACGCATCCTGGACTGCTTCCGCATCCCCCGCCGCCAGGGCAGTGTTGCCCGCCCGGACTGTTTCATGGAGCACGGCGAGGGCCGCGGGGATGTTGAGGTCGTCATCCATGGCGGCATGAAAGGCGTCCGGGCGCGTTGCAATGTAGCCAAAATCGTTGCCAGGGAACAGCAGCCCAAGGGCCGCTTTCGCAAACGTCTCAATGCGTTCGACGGCGGCCGCGGCCTCCGTGAGCGAGCCGGGCCGGTAGTCCAGCACCGAGCGGTAGTGCGCCTGGCCCAGGTAGTAGCGGACCACCAACGGCCGGGCGAGTTCCAGCATTTCGCGCGGGTTGATGGTGTTGCCGATGGATTTGGACATTTTTTCACCCTCATAGGTGACCATGCCGTTGTGCATCCAGAAGCTGGCGAAGCCGTGTCCGGCCGCCTGCGACTGGGCCATCTCATTTTCGTGGTGCGGGAAGCGCAGGTCCAGCCCGCCGCCGTGGATGTCGAACTCCGTGCCAAGGTACTTGGTGACCATGGCGGAGCATTCCAGGTGCCAGCCGGGGCGGCCGGCACCCCAGGGGGATTCCCAGCGGGCCGTCTCGGGCTCGCCATCCTTGTACCCCTTCCACAGCGCAAAGTCGCGGGGATCGCGCTTGCCCCGGGGGTCGGCGTCGGGCGCGGCCTGCATGTCGTCAATGTTCTGGTGCGTCAGCGAGCCGTACTTGGCCCAGGAGCGCACGTCGAAGTACACGTCGCCGGAATCGTCCAGGGCCGGGTAGGCGTGGCCGCGCTCGATGAGCCGGGCAATGAGCGCGTGCATTTCCGGGATGTGGCCGGTGGCGCGGGGCTCGTACGTGGGTTTGAGAATGCCGAGGGCGTCATAGGCGTCCTCAAAGGCCTGCTCAAAGCGGTAAGCGAGGGCCCACCAGGGCTCGCCATTTTCGGCGGCCTTGACCAGGATCTTGTCGTCAATGTCCGTCACATTGCGCACCACGGTGACTTCGTAGCCGGTGGTCTGCAACCAGCGGGTCAGCTGGTCAAAGGCCAGTGCGGAGCGGACGTGCCCGATGTGCGGTTCGCCCTGGACGGTGGCGCCGCAGTAGTACAGCGAAACCCGGCCCTCCCGGAGCGGCGTGAAGTCGCGGACGGCGGCGGTGGCGGAATCATAAAAGCGCAGGGTCACGGCTCTAGGGTATCCTCTCGGGCGGCGGCTTGGGTGGCGGGCTGGTGTTGGCCGCGGCGGTTTACGGTGCCGCCTTGACGACCAGGGCGGTGGCGACGGCCGTGATGCCCTCGCCGCGGCCTGTGAAACCCAGTGCATCCGAGGTGGTGGCACTGACGGAGACCGGAGCACCGGCCGCTGCACCCAGCACGGCCTCGGCTTCGGCCCGGCGCGGGCTGAACTTGGGCCGGTTTCCGATGAACTGGACGGCAATGTTGCCGATCTCAAATCCTGCCGCGCGGACAATGCGCGCGGCCTCGGCCAGCAGCGTTGCGCCGCTGGCACCCTTCCATTCGGGGCGGTCCGCGCCAAAGTGCGTGCCCAGATCCCCCACCCCGGCGGCGGAAAACAAGGCGTCAGCGGCGGCGTGGGCCACTGCGTCGCCATCGGAATGGCCGGACAGGCCCGGCTCGCCTTCCCACAGCAGGCCCGCCAGCCACAGCGGGACCTTCGTGCCGGCGTCGTCCATTTCCGGGGCAAAGGCATGGACGTCGACGCCTATCCCGGTGCGGGGCAGCCCGCTCCACCCGCCGGCCATCGCCTAGCCCTCCACCCAGCGCGGGCGGAGCGGGCCCTGCAGCATGGCCTCGGCCAGCAAAAGGTCCGTGGGGGTGGTGATTTTCAGGCTGTGCGCTGAGCCCTGGACCACGTAGACGTCCTCGCCGATGGCCTCCACCAGCATGGCGTCATCGGTGACCTGGGCGGCGGCTGCGGCATCGAGGGTGAGCGCATGCGCATGGGCGCGGCGCAGGGTCTCCAGCTCAAATCCCTGCGGCGTCTGCACGGCGCGGAGCCGGCTGCGGGGCGGGGTGCCGGACACCTTTTCCACGCCGGCCCCCGTGGCAGGAAGCTCGGTTGGCACCACGGTCTTGATGGTGTCCACCACGGCCAGGGCCGGGATCACTGCCCTCGCGCCGTCGCGCAGCGCGGCCGTGACCCGTTCAAACACGCCCGACGGCGTCAGCGGGCGCGCGCCGTCGTGGACCAGGACCGTGGTGATGCCCTCCGCCATGACGGCCAGCGCGGCCCGCACGGATTCGGACCTGTCCGCACCGCCTTCGACGACGGACCACAGGATTCCGGGGCCGGCCTGTTCCTGGAGATCGGCACAGATGCCAGCCATTTCCGGATCGCCCGGAGGGATGGCAATGCAAATCTGGGCTGCGATGCCAGCGTTGACCACCCCAAGGACGGCGTGGGCCAGCATGGGCTCCCCGCCCAGCGGCACCCTGGCCTTGGGGACCCCGAATCCCAGCCGCTGCCCGGAACCGGCAGCAACGATCACGACGGCGCAGCTGCCGTTTAGTTCATCACTCATGTCTCCACAGTAGCGCCGGGATGCAAGGAACCCCGGCACCGTGGGGTGCCGGGGTTCCTTGTTAGTGCGTGGGGCATTGCCTCAACTATGAGGCCAGGACCTCGTCAAGAACTTCTGCTGCGCGGTCCTCGTCAGTCTTTTCCGCCAGGGCAAGCTCGGAAATGAGGATCTGACGGGCCTTGGCCAGCATGCGCTTCTCGCCTGCTGAAAGGCCACGGTCGTGGTCGCGGCGCCAGAGGTCGCGGACAACTTCTGCAACTTTGATGACGTCACCGGATGCAAGCTTCTCCAGGTTGGCCTTGTAGCGGCGGGACCAGTTGGTGGGCTCCTCCGTAAACTCGGCACGAAGAACTTCAAAGACGTGCTGCAAGCCTTCCTTGCCCACAACGTCGCGGACCCCGACAAGGTCGACGTTTTCTGCGGGCACTTCGATGGTTAGATCCCCCTGGGCCACCTTGAGCTTGAGATACATCTTCTCTTCACCCTTGATGGTGCGCATCTTGATCTCTTCGATCTTTGCTGCGCCGTGGTGTGGGTAAACTACTGTCTCGCCGACCTCAAAAAGCATGTGGATTCTCCCTTTCCAATAGTCCTAGTTTACCACGAATAAAGGGCCGCTCCCTTGAGTTTCCGCAGGTCAGGGCGCATTGGGGATACGCTGAAGGCACAATTGTTCCAACAATTGGAGATTCCCTTGGGCCTTGACTAAACGCCGCGAAGGTGCAGTGCAGTGAACCGCGGCAGCCCCAGCAGCTTCATGTGGCCGGCCCAAAAGCGGGCTTTTGCCGCCAATGCGGATAAGCTGGTCCGAGATAATTGTTCTTTCCATGAGGAGTTACTGACGTGAGAACCGCTGCCGGCATCCCCGGTGCCAAACGAGTACAGCGCCTTGGCCTGATTGCCGCCATTGGCGTCGGGGCCCTTGCGTTTACCGGTTGCAGTGCCATCAACCAGCAAAGCACCACCATCGTCTACTCCGCCTCCGACGGCGTGCGCATGGACATGGGCCACCTGGAATTGCGCAACGTCATGATTGTCTCCAACGGCAATGACGCCCCCGGCCACGTCGCCGGCACGTTCTACAACACCTCCACCTCCGACATCACCCTGACCTTCAGCGGCGACCAGGGCTCCCAGACCGAAGTGACCGTCAAGCCCGGCATTCCCCTGGTCCTGAACGCGGCGAACGACAAGGCCACGCTCAGCACCGTCAAGGCTGCAGCAGGCGCCATGGAGGTCCTCCAGCTGCGCCAGTCCGGCGGCGCTTCCGAAACGGGCCAGCTGAACGTGCCCGTGCTGAACGGGACCCTGAACGAATACAAGGACCTGCTGCCCACCGCGACCGCGGTTGCCGCGCCGTAAGGACTGTTTTCCAGTTGTAAAACAGGAAGGCCGGCCACCCCATGGGGGTGGCCGGCCTTCCTGTTCTGCTTAGTTGCTTGCTGCAGAGCTGCACACGTGGTGGACGTTGCAGCTGCCTCCGGCGACGTCCACGGTGGCGGTGCCCAAAACGGCCCCGGACACGGCATCCCTCACCGTGGCAATAATCGTGTAGTTGCCCTTCTTCGCGTAACTGTGGACGGCGCTGAACGCACCCCCAGCCACGGGGACGGCCACGGGGGCGCTGCCGTCGCCGAATTCGAGGGTGGCGGAGGTGAGCGCTCCGTTGCCCAGCGGGGCCAGGGCCACAGTGCCGCTGGCGGCAATGGTCACCCCTGGTCCCTGGGCGGGAGAGGTTTCCACGGCTTGGGCACTGACGACGGCGGCCTGGTAGCCGGGTGCCGCGTTCAGCGGGGAGGGGACGCCGCCCAGGCTGGTGCCGCGGTCCACCAGGGTGAATGAATCCGGACCCTGGGCGTCCCGTTCGGTGGTTAGCGCCACAGCCAGGGTGTTTTTCCCGTTGGCGTTCAGGAAGCCGCGGGGGATGGTGAACGTGTCCTGCGGTCCCACATTGCCCACCCAGGTGCCAATGTTCCACCCGTTGACGTAGATCACGGCGCGGGCATAGTCCTGGCGGCCGGCGTCGAACTTGGCGT
This sequence comes from Arthrobacter sp. A2-55, assembly GCF_025548615.1. Classification (NCBI taxonomy): domain Bacteria; kingdom Bacillati; phylum Actinomycetota; class Actinomycetes; order Micrococcales; family Micrococcaceae; genus Arthrobacter; species Arthrobacter sp. A2-55. The sequence continues at coordinate 17,089 of NZ_JAJLOZ010000039.1, forward strand.
CGTTGACTTTAAGGGCCATCGCGGTGTCGGTCCCGGCAGGGATGTTGAGGTCGAAGTTGGTGCGGTACCAGGTGATTCCTGCCTTGGCAGGCTTGAAGGAGCTGGCATCGGCCCACGCGCTGTCCGGATAGCCGGGCAGGTACCAGCCGGCACGCTCACCGTACAGTCCGCCGGTGTTGTACATGGTCCGGGCCGTGTCCACAGGGGCGGCCTTGTCCTTGGCGCCCTGCAGTTTCCAGGTCACGGCACCGGTGCTCGGCAGGATGGCGTCGTACAGGCCGCGGTTCTGGCGCGAGAGCCCGTCGTCGGACCAGTCAAGGTTTTGCCCGTTGTTGCGGACCACGGTGGATACCACCGTGTCCTGGCCGGCCTTGATGACCCCTGCGGGCACCGTGAAGGTCTTCATGCCGCCGTCGGCACCGGCCGCTCCCACGTAGCTTCCGTTGACCCAGACCAGCATGTCCGCGGCGTTGCCGCCCTGGCCCTGCAGCTGGATGCTGGTGGCATTGGAGGAAGCTGTGAAGCGGGCCCGGTACCAGGTGTCGCCTTCGTAGTAGCCGTAGAATGCGGTGTCCAGGACCTTGCCCTGGTTGGGGCCGGGACCCTGGCGGGTGTTGGCGGCAGTGGTGGCGTTGGCCTCCTGCCAGGCGGAGTCGTCAAATGCGACGGCGGATTCAGGGTTTTCGCCCGAAACCTTCCAGTTGGCCAGCGCCGGAAGCGCGGATGCAACCGGTCCGCCCAGTTGTGCCACGAGCTGGCCGTCGGCGCCCTGGGTGGTGGCCAGCGGCTGCCCGTTCCACGTTGCCTTGGTGATTCCGGCGGGAACGTAAATGTTGGCGGTTCGTGCCGTGGTGGTGTCGCCAACCAGGTTGACGGTGTCGCCGTCGAACTGGGCAGTGCGGAGCAGGTCGACGCCGGTGGCCAGGACTGTCTTGTTGCCGCCGGTCCCCTGTGCGACGCCGTCGAGCATCCATTGCCGGCCGGTCTGGGTGCGGTCGGTGGTCAGGATGGTCAGCTGGGGCGCGCCGCCGCCTGTGATCTTGACGGCCGTGTTGTTGCCGTGCACATAGTTCAGGCGCAGCGTCTTGCTGCCGGCGTCCCAAGTCGATTCAACCGGGGTGCCGCTGAGGGTGGTGACCTGCGGTTCGGAGGCGTACTGCAGGACGGTCTCGCCGTCGTCGCCCTTGGAGCCGTTGAGGGTCAGGAGGGTGCCGCCCGCCACGGGCATCTTGGCAAACAATTCCGAGGTGCTGTACATCAGCTTCTGCCCGTCGAAGGCGTAGTCGGCAATGACCATGCTGGCGTCGCGGCCGTGCATGCTCATGAAGGTGCCGGCCTTCTGCGGGATGCGGGGGAAGGTGATGGAATCGTCGGCTGGCGGCGTGGTGCCGTCCGAGGCCTTGATGACGTCAAAGGCGTCGACACTGACGAAGGTGCCCTGGCTGTTGGGGTCCTTCTGGCCGGTCACCACAATCTTGATGGTGTGCTTGACGGAAGGGTCCAGGCCGTCCTTTTGGAAGCCCACCACTTGGGAGGAGGCGTTTTGTGCCCCGTAGGTGTTGAACGTGCCGGCCTTCACGCCGTCGATGTAGACGTCGCCGATGCCGTGGTTGCTGGCCTCGGGGGCGATGACGCGAATGCCGGTGCCGGTGAACGTGTACTCCAGGTAGTCCCCGGTGGTGTTGCTGAACGTCTCGGTGTCCTGGTAGTCGCCGGCGGTCCAGGACTGGCCGCTGGCGTGTGTCCAGGAGCCCGTGTACTTGATGGCCGTGGTATCGGTGTCATCGGTGGTGTAGCTGGCCGCGACCACATCCTTGCGCGGGGACAGGGTAAGCGGGAAGGAGTATTTCAGTTCTGCCGTGCTGTTGCTGTCACCTTGGCGGAAGCCCAGGAAGCGGGCGCCGTTGCCGGTGACGGACGCGGCGGCCTGGTCCTCCGTGGCGATGCGCTGGTAGGACTTGATGGTGCCGGCGCCGCCATCCACAGTGACTGGGACGGCCGCCTGGGGGACCATGTTGGAGATCGGTGCAAAGTCCTGCTGGAAGTATCCCAGCTCCTTTTGCACCGTCGCCTTGGGGGTCAGCTGGCGGTTTTCATTGATGGCCGCACCATAGTCGTAGGACGTGAAGCCCGACGACGGCGATCCGGTCCAGCCCCAATTGGTGCCGCCGTATTCCATGTAGTAGTTGAACATGTTGGTCCCGTTGCTGAGGTTGTTTACCCCGTATTGGCGGGTGAAGGCAGGGTCCACGAAGTCCGCACACTTGTTCGTGTTGAAGCTGGCGCCCCAGGGGGTGAAGGCGCCGCCCTGGCCTTCGGCGATGAACAGGGGGCTGGTGGTGGTCAGGGCCCGCAGGCGTGATTCCATGTCAGGGACCTGGCCGCGACCGGACGAGCACGTGAAGCCGAGCGGGTAGTTGTCAAAGGCGTAGTAGTCCAGCCCCACGTTTCCGCCGGCCTTCCCGCTGCCGGGCACGTAGGCCCCGTTGGCGCCGTAGTCGTTGTGGAAAAGCGGGACGGTAATGCCGTCACCCTTGATCTTTGTCACCAGCGCCTTCATGTACGCCGGGCGGTCCCCGCCTTCATTCAGCAGCTCGTTTTCCGCCTGGTAGGTGACTATGGAGCCGCCGCCGTCGGTGACCTGGTGCTTCTTGGCGATCTTGTCGAAGGCATCGATCCACGACAGCGATTCCTTGAGCACGGCAGGGTCGGTGCTGCGCAGGGAACCCGCGCCGCTCTTGGTCAGGTAGGCAGGGAGGCCGCCCATGGAGATTTCGGCATTGACATAGGGGCCCGGGCGGGCAATGACATACAGGCCCTCCTCCTGGGCCATGGTCAGGAGGAGATTGATGTCCTTGATGCCGGTGAAGTCAAACTTGCCGGGCTCCGTGGAATGCAGTCCCCAGAAAAAGTACAAGGACACCGCGTTGAAGCCGCTGGCGCGCATTTTTTGGAAGACGTCCCGCCAGTCGCCGGGGCTGGGCAGGCGCCAATAATGGAACTCCCCGGAGAACACATTGAGCCGCTTGCCGTCCACCATCATCGACTTGGAATCGGTGGTGACTTTGTGGGGCTTGCCGTCGTTGCCGGGGAAGATGACCTTGGGTGAATCGGCGGACACGGCGGCCCCCGCGGCTGGCTGCTGGCCGGGGGCGGTTCCCGCAGCCCCGGTGGCGTGCGCCGGGCCGGAGACTGCCATCAACCCCATGGCAGCGGTGGCGAGGATGGCTGCGAATTGCACGCCCTTTCCCCGGCCTGGCGCGTGCGATGATCGAACATTCATGGTGGTGGATCCCTTTGTTATGGCGGCCCCCAGGCCGCGGCAAAGTGTTATCCAAATCACAGTAAAAGTTTCGACGGTCAATTACAACCAAAATCAAACACTACTTCCCACATTTCGTGGGTGTTTTTGTTTGAGACGGAGCTGAGCGTTTACGGCTCGAACTTGTACCCGAGCCCGCGCACCGTCACCAGGAACCTCGGCGCCGCCGGATCCGGCTCGATCTTGCCGCGGATGCGCTTCACGTGGACGTCAAGGGTCTTGGTGTCCCCCACATAGTCGGCCCCCCACACCCTGTCGATCAGCTGGCCGCGCGTCAGCACGCGGCCGGCATTGCGCAACAGCATCTCCAGCAGTTCAAATTCCTTCAGCGGAAAGGAGACGCCTTCCCCGTGCACCGTCACCACGTGGCGTTCCACATCCATGCGCACCGGACCGGCGTGGACGGTGGAACTGACCAGCTCCTCCGGCTCCCCCTGGCGGCGCAGCACGGCCCGGATCCGGGCAATGAGCTCCCGGGAGGAATACGGCTTCGTGACATAGTCGTCCGCGCCCAGCTCCAGGCCCACCACCTTGTCGATCTCGGAGTCCTTGGCGGTGAGCATGATGATCGGGACGGTGGAGCGCTGGCGCAGGTGCTTGCACACCTCAGTGCCGCTCATGCCCGGCAGCTGCAGGTCGAGCAGCACCAGGTCGGCCCCGCCGCGCTCAAACGCCACCAGCGCGTCCAGGCCGTTGTCGGCCACCTCAACCTCATACCCCTCCTTTGACAACAGGAACGACAGGGGATCGCTGATGGACTCTTCGTCTTCAACAATCAAAATTCTGCTCAAGCTCGTCGTGCTCCTTGGTTTGGCTTGGTGTGGTCTTTGCGAAGATCCCCCGCCTGGCGGTGAATCAGCCTTGGTTCCGGGCAGCGGGAAGTCCCCTGCCGGATTCGTTGGCCACAAAGGTCATTTGCGGCAGGCGCACCGTGAACGTGGACCCCGTCTTGGGCGCGGACCAGAGCGTCACCTCGCCGCCGTGGTTGCCCACAATGTGCTTGACGATGCTCAGCCCCAGCCCCGTCCCGCCGGTATGCCGGGACCGCGCCGCATCCACGCGGTAGAAACGTTCAAACACGCGGTCCTGGTCTTCGGGGCTCATGCCGTCACCCTGGTCGGACACGCTGACGTTGACCACGCCGTCCCCCACCGACAACCCGATCCCCACCTGGGTGTTTTCCGGGGAATACCGCACGGCGTTGTCGATCAGGTTGCGCAGCGCGGTCACCAGCTGGCTTTGGTCCCCATGAACGACGGCGGCCACCTTGGGGCCCACCGCAATCGTGATGTTCTTGCTCTGCGCCGGCAGGCGGGTCCTGTCCACGGCCTCGGCGATCACGGCGTTCATGTCCACGGCCGTGACCGCCTGGTTGATGTCCTTGCTTTGCAGCCGCGACAGCTCAATGATGTCCTGCACCAGGGCCGCGAGCCGGGCCGATTCGGTCATCATGCGGGACGCAAAGCGGCGCACGGCGGCCTCGTCGTCCGGGGATGATTCCATTGCCTCGGCCAGCAGGGAAATGGCGCCGACGGGAGTCTTGAGTTCGTGGGACACATTGGCCACAAAATCGTTCCGGACGGCCTCTGTGCGCGCGATTTCGGTGCGGTCGTCCGCCAGCAGCAGGATGTACTCCTCGCCCAACGGAGCCACCCGCACCTGGATCACCAGGGAACCTTGCGCGGGGGCGCTGCCCGGCACGGCTTCCGAGACCTGCGCGGCCGCGACCGGGGCACCCTGCCCGGGAGCCGGTGCGGCGCCTGGCACTGCGGCGGCAGCCGGCAGCACCAGCCGCGGCAGGACCAGGTCGCGTTCTTCGATGACGCCGTCGCGGCGCACCCGGTGGGCCAGTTCCAGCAGCTGCTGGTGGACCACGGTGTGGCCCCTGACCAGCCCAAAGGCGTAAGCGCCGGGGCTGGCCCGCACCACGCCGTCCACTATGTCAATGACAATGAACGCCTTGCCCACCACGGACAGGACCTCGGCGGAACCGTCGGGCAGGGCCGGTTCACGCACGTCCACGGTCTGGCGGCGGGACCGTTCACTGGCGCTGAAGGCGAGCATGCCAAACACGCCCAGGGCCAGGCCGATCAGCCCGGCGGCAACTCCAGTCAGCAAAGGGTTCACAGACCAAGACTATGCGCAGATGCACCCCCAATACCGCAAAGTTTGCCCGGCCGCCCTCCCGTTCAACTAACGTTCACCTTGCGGTGCCGCCTTGTTCATCCAAGGATGGGAGGGTGGGTCATGATCGAGCCCACCTGTAGGCTGGGCTGTCCACGAAAGGAAACACGCGTGCGTAAAGTTTTTCAGGCCGAACTTCACCAAATTGGGGAGGGCTTGATTGAAATCTCATCGCTGGTGAATGACGCCATCGAGAAGTCCACCGCAGCTTTCGCCGCGGCCGACTTGCAGGCTGCCCAGGAGGTCATTGCAGCCGACGCCCGCATTGACTTCCTGCAAAATGACCTTGACGAGCGCGCCATTGACGTCCTCGCCCTGCAGGGCCCGGTGGCCAGCGACCTGCGCATGATCGTGGGCTCGCTGCGCATGAGCGCCTCCCTGGAACGCATGGGCGACCTGGCCCGGCACATCTCCCAGCTGACCCGGCTGCGCTACCCGAACCCCGTGATTCCGGCGGCGCTCGTGGAGACGTTTGCCGAAATGGCCCGCCAGGACATCGTCATCGCCCAGAAGGTGTCCGAGCTGCTGGATCTGCGTGACCTAGAACTGGTCAGCGACATCCTGGCCGCAAAGGCCGCCATCAACAAGCTCCACAAGACGGTCTTCTCCACCATGGCAGCCCCGGAGTGGACCGAATCCCCCGCCACGACGGTGGACGTCACCCTGGCCAGCCGCTACTTCGAGCGGTTTGGCGACCATGGCGTCTCCGTGGCCCGCAAGGTGTCCTACCTGGTCACCGGCGAATGGCAGCCCGAGGACTTCCTGGCAGGCTGATCTGCTGCTTGGGCGCCCCGAACTCTTGGGGCTCGATGCTCGCAGAACTCGCTGCTCGACCACCTGCACGACGGCGGCCGGTGACCTTTCGCGCGAAAGGTCACCGGCCGCCGTCGTACTTTAAGGCAGTGTTGCTTCTTGCCCGGGGCTACTTCTTGCCCTGGTTCGCGACAGCCTGGATGGACGCAGCTGCCGCTTCCGGGTCCAGGTACTTGCCGCCCGGGGTGGTGGGGGCGAAGTTTTCGTCCAGTTCGTAGACCAGCGGGATGCCGGTGGGGATGTTCAGGGACGCGATGGCCTCGTCGGAGATGCCGTCAAGGTGCTTGACCAGGGCGCGCAGCGAGTTGCCGTGGGCCGTGACCAGGACCGTCTTGCCGGCCTTGAGATCTTCCTTAATGTCCGATTCCCAGTACGGCAGCAGGCGGACCAGGACGTCCTTGAGGCACTCGGTGCGCGGCAGGGCGTCGCCGAGGCCGGCGTAGCGCGGATCGTGGGCCTGCGAGAATTCGCTGTCGTCAGAGAGCGGCGGCGGCGGCGTGTCGTAGCTGCGGCGCCATTCCATGAACTGCTCTTCGCCGAACTCGGCGAGCGTCTGGGCCTTGTCCTTGCCCTGCAGTGCACCGTAGTGGCGCTCATTGAGGCGCCAGTCGCGCTTGACGTCGATCCAGCCGCGGTCGGCCGTGTCCAGCGCCAGGTTCGCGGTGTTGATGGCCCGCTTGAGCCGGGAGGTGTACAGCACATCGGGGAGGAGATTGTTCTCCACCAGCAGCTCGCCGCCACGCACGGCTTCCGTGCGGCCCTGGTCGTTGAGGTCAACATCCACCCAGCCGGTGAACAAGTTCTTGGCGTTCCACTCACTGTGGCCGTGACGGAGCAAAATCAGGGTATAGGTCATGGTTTCATCCTAGCGGCACGGGCTGCGCGGCCCTGTTGCCGTTCGAAATGCTACGCCGCACTTGCGGGCGGCGCCCGTGAGCCCCGCCACGTTTTTTCAGCCCTGCCTGTGCAGCCGATTAGTGTTGTTCAGTGGTTCAACGCGCCCAAAGGGTCAAAAAAGTTTCCACCGGCCCTGCACAGCGCGACTCCCTTTCGCGCGGTGCCGTCCGGTCCCGCGGCCTGCCCTTTGGCAATGCCACCCGCGGCACCACCAATCCCAACCGGCTGCGCCGCGTGGACCGCTGGCTGGCCGGGCCGGAATCCTGGCGGCTGCGGCGCGACCGGCACGCCAGAAACCGCCCGCTGGTGGTGGACCTGGGTTACGGCGGATCCCCCACCACGGCCGTGGAACTCTACGCGCGCATCCATGCCGTGTGTCCCGACGCCCACGTGACGGGCATTGAAATTGAGCCCGAACGCGTGCGCATCGCCAAGCACCTGGAACACGGCGGCCTGGACTTCCAGGTGGGCGGTTTTGAAATCCCCGTCCCGGGCAACGCCACCATGGTCCGCGCCTTCAATGTTCTGCGCCAATATGACGAGGCCGATGTCCGCCTCATCTGGCGCACGGTCTGCTCCCGGCTTTCCCCCAACGGCGTGTTCGTTGACGGCACCTGTGATGAGATTGGCCGGCGCAGCACGTGGGTGGCGCTGGATTCGGCAGGCCCGCAGTCCCTCACCATCTCCATGCGGTTTGGCGCCTTCGAGCTGCCCAGCGACGTGGCCGAGCGCCTCCCCAAGGCACTCATCCACCACAACATGCCGGGCGAGAAGATCAATGGCTTCCTGCAGGCCCTGGACCAGCACTGGCTGGCCGCTGCGCCGCTTGCCCCCTTTGGGCACCGGCAGCGCTGGCTGTCCATGTGCCAGAAAATGTACGACGCCGGCTGGCCCGTCAAGCGGTCGCCGTCGCGTTGGCGGCTGGGCGAACTGACGGTGGCGTGGTCCGCCGTCGAACCCGGCTAGCCGCAGCAACTACCAGGAAGAGCCGCGGTTCTGCCGGCCCTTGCCGCGGCCGCGGACCTCCGCCAGGGCCGGGCGGACATCCGCCAGGTACACGCTGGCCACCGTGGCGGCGGCCAGATTGAAAATCAGCCCCATGCCCATGCCGGGTGAGACGAGCTGCCCCACTGCGACGGAGGTGTTGATGCCGCCGAGGACATATATGAAGCCCAGGAACACCGAAACGCCGGTCAGGGCGCCCCAAAACTGCTTGGTGCGCTTGTAGGCGCGCTGAAAATCGGCGGCGGGAGTGCGCAGGCAGTCGCTCAACGCCCACACCTGGAGGCACAGGGCCACCAGCCCCAGCGCCATCAGGACGAGAAAATCCACACCGTTCAATAATGAGCTCACGCAACAAGCCTAGCGCGTGGAACTGTGCGGCAAAACGGTCCCCCGCTACCTCTTGCCGGCCGCATGGGCAAGCGCCTGGGAAAGATCGTTCCACAGGTCCTCGACGTTTTCGATGCCCACGCTGAGCCGCAGCAGGTTCACCGGAACAGAATCGGGTTCGTTGGCGTGGCGGCGGCGCCGCTCAATCAGGGACTCCACCCCGCCCAGCGACGTGGCCGGCGTCCAGAGGCGCAGCGCCTCCACCAGGGCGTTGGCAGCTGCCTCGCCCCCGGCCACCTGGACGCACAGGATGGAACCAAATCCAAGCATCTGGGCCTTGGCACGCTCATGGCCCGGATCGGAGTCGAGCCCGGGAAACAAAACCTTTTCGACGCCGTCGTGCAGGTCAAGGCGCTTGGCCAGCGTCATGGCGCTGTCCTGGGCTCGCTCCACCCGAAGGGCCAGCGTGCGCAGGCCGCGCAGGGCCAGCCACGCCTCAAACGGGCCGGCGATGGCGCCATGGATGGAGCGGTAATGCAGCAGTGTGCGGCGCAGTTCCCCGTCGGAGGTGATGAGCGCCCCGAGGATGACGTCGGAGTGCCCGGCCAGGTATTTGGTGACCGAGTGCAGCACTATGTCGCTGCCCAGTTCCAGCGGCTTCTGGACCAGCGGTGTGCTGAACGTGTTGTCGGTGACCACCAGGGCTCCCACGGCCTTGGCGGAGCGGCACAGGACGCGGAGGTCGGCCACCTCCAGCATGGGGTTGGTGGGGCTTTCCAGCCACAGCATGTCGGCAGCCTTTTCGCCCGCTCCGGTCAGCGCAGCAATGACGTCGTCATTGTTGGCAATGTCCACCGTGCGCAGAGTGAACAGCCCCTTGGCCGATTGCTCCTGCGCCATCACCAGGGCGCCCTGGTAGGAATGCCGGGGCATGACCAGCACGCCGCCCACGGGGATCAGGGACAGCGCGGCGGACACGGCGGCCAGGCCGGAACTGAAGACGAGCGAAGGCAGCGTGGCGCCCTCGAGCTCTGACAGCGCTGCCTCCAGCGGATCCCAGGTGGGGTTTGAATACCGCCCGTAGGCCCTGTCCCCGTCAACGACCTGGCCGGTCCCCACATAGGTGGAGGACAGCACGATGGGCGGGTTGACCGCGGCGTCGTGCTCGCGTGCGGGGCGGCCGGCAACCACCGCAACCGTTTCCGGGCTGAGTTGGTCGGGGTGGGAGGAAGGTTCGAGGCTCATGCCTTCCAGATTAGTGCTCCCGGTCACCCGCTCCCCAATTTCGTGACACGGGTGTGGGGAACTCCGGCCCTGCGCGGCCTGTGGAGGCCTGGTGCCGGAGCCTGTGGACAAGCCGGGGGCGCTCCCGGCGGGGGCCGGTAGGCTAGGGACGTGACTTTACCTTTTGCCCCTGCGCCGGGCCTGTTCATTGCCCTCGAGGGCGGTGACGGGGCCGGAAAATCCACCCAGGCCGCACTGCTGACGGAGATGCTGGAAGCTGCCGGCCACGTGGTGGTGCGCACCAGAGAGCCCGGGGGAACGCCCGTGGGCGAGAAGCTTCGCTCCCTCGTCCTGGACCATGGCCAGGGGGAAATTGACGCCCGCTGCGAGGCATTGATATTTGCCGCCGCCCGGGCCGCCCACACCGTGCAGGTTATTGTCCCGGCCGTGGCGCGCGGGGAAATTGTGGTCAGCGACCGCTACATTGACTCCTCGATCGCGTACCAGGGAGCCGGACGGGGCTTGGGCACGGGCGAAGTCCAGCGGCTCAACGAGTGGGCCACCGAAGGGCTGTGGCCCGACCTGACAGTGCTCCTGGACGTCAGTCCCGAAGACGGCCGCAGCCGGCGCACTGCCGGCGATGCGGCCGAGGACCGGCTGGAATCGGAGCCTGACGGCTTCCATGCCGACATCCGCCGGGCTTTCCTGGCGCTTGCCGCCGCACACCCCGAGCGCTACCTGGTCCTGGATGCCGGGCTTCCGGCTGCCGACTTGGCTGCCGCCGTGCGGGGGCGGGTGCTTGGCTTGCTGGCGGCCCGGACGGCGACTGCCGGGGAGACGGAGACTGCCGGAACGGCGACTGCCGGGGACGCGGCGACTGGGCCCATGGCGGGTTCCGCATGAGCGTCTGGGTTGACCTGCAGGGCCAGGGACCTGTGGTGGAGCAGTTGCGCCGCGCCGCCCAGTCCAGCGGCCCCACGCATGCCTGGCTCATCACCGGCCCGCCCGGATCCGGGCGTTCCAACGCCGCCGTCGCCTTTGCCGCCGCACTGGTGTGCGAACGTGAACAGCTGGCCGAGCGCGGCTGTGGTGTGTGCAAGGCCTGCCACACCACGCTGGCCGGCACCAATGCCGATGTCACGTTCATCGCCACGGAGAAGACCACCATCACCATTGAGGAGGCCCGCGAACTGGTCCGGAAGGCCCACGACAGCCCGTCCTCCTCACGGTGGCGCGTCATGATCGTGGGCGACGCCGACCGCATGGCGGAGCGCACCACCAATGTGCTGCTGAAGGCCATTGAGGAGCCGCCGCCGCGCACCATCTGGGTCCTGTGCGCGCCCAGCCCGGCCGATGTGCTGGTCACCATCCGCTCCCGCTGCCGCACCCTGACCCTGCGAGTGCCGCCCGTCGAGGACGTGGCCGCGCTGCTGGTGCGACGCGACGGCATCGAGCCGGAACTGGCGCTGCATGCCGCCCGGGCCGCGCAAAGCCATATCGGCATTGCCCGGCGCCTGGCCTCCGACGCCGGTGCCCGCGAACGGCGGGACGCGATAGTCCACTTGCCGCTAACCCTGCGGGACGTGACAGCCGCCGTGCGGGCGGCCGGGTCGCTGCTGGAACTAGCCCAGGCCGAGGCCTCCTCCTCAAACGAGGAACGGGACATCGCCGAAAAGGCCAAGCTGCTGCTTTCGCTGGGCGCCCCGGAAACCGGCACGCTCCCGCCGTCCATGCGCGCGCAGGTCCGGGCCCTGGAGGAAGACCAGAAGCGCCGCTCCAAGCGCTCCGTCACCGACCAGCTGGACCGCGCATTGACCGACCTGCTGTCCTTTTACCGGGATGTGCTGGTACTGCAGCTGGCAGCGCACGGGGGCACCGGCGTCGAGCATCCAAGTTCGGCACCGGGCCCCGGCAGCACGGCGGAGCTGGTCAACGAGCCCTTGCGCTCGGCGCTGTCCGACTTTGCCTCCCGCGGACGGCCGGAAGCCACCCTGGCGCGCATGGATGCCATCAATTCCGTGCGCCGCCGCCTCACCACCACCAACGTCTCCCCGCTTTTGGCCCTCGAAGCCATGGCCGTCAGCCTGCTCTAGACCTGCAAAGGACCCCCATGACCCACGGACCAGCACCGCGGCGGACACGCCTCCGCCTCCTGACCGCCGCTGCCGCAGCCATTGGCTCCCTGCTGCTGGCCGGCTGCACACCCCTGGCCCCGCCTGCACCACATCCCGTCAAGTCCACCGCCGACGCCTCCACCATCGGGGCCGTGCCGGCAAACCTGGCAGCTTACTACGGGCAGGTGGTGACGTGGACGTCCTGCAACGGCGGATTCCAGTGCGCCGAGGTGGAGGTGCCGCTGGACTACGCCAAGCCCCAGGGCTCATCCATCAAGCTGGCCGTAATCCGGCTGCCAGCCACAGGGAAAAGGCAGGGCGCCCTGCTCATCAACCCCGGCGGGCCCGGTGGCTCCGGCTATGACATGGCCAAGGACAGCGCCAAGTCCTACTTTTCGGCCAAGATCCGCGCCGCGTACGACATCGTGGGATTTGACCCCCGCGGCGTGGGGCGCTCCGCCCCGGTCAAGTGCCTCAACGACGCACAGATGGATGCCGCGCGCCAGGTGGAGTACAACCTCTCCACCGATGCCGGCTTGCAGCAGGCCGAAGCGGAATCCAAGACCGAAACCGACCTGTGCGTGAAAAATTCGGGGGCCGTGCTGGCCCATGTGGACACCGTCAGCGCCGCCCGCGACCTGGACATCCTGAGGGCAGTGGCGGGCGACACAAAGCTGAACTACATGGGCTTTTCCTACGGGACCAAACTGGGCGCCACCTACGCCGGCCTGTTCCCCTCGAAGGTGGGCAAGTTTTCGCTCGACGGCGCGTTGGACCCCAGCCTGACCGATGACCAGATCTCCATGGGCCAGGCCATCGGCTTCGAAGGGGCGCTACGCGACTGGGCGGCGAACTGCCTAGGAACCAAGGATTGCCCAGTGTCCGGCACTGTCGACGAGGCCTTGGCGCAAATCCGCGAACTCAATGCCGTGTATGAGAAGACTCCGCAGCAAACAAAGACCGGGCGGGTCATGACGGGGACGGGCTTCACCAACACCCTCGCGTTTGCCATGTACTCCACCGACTTGTGGGAGCCGCTCAAGGGCGCCCTGAAGGAGGCTTTCGCCGGGGACGCCTCCGGGATGCAGGCGCTGGACGACTACTCCTCGGACCGGGCCTCGGACGGCAAGTACACCACCAATATCGCGGCGGCATTCACGGCGATCAACTGCCTGGACTACTCCATGAATTCGGGCACCGGGCACATGCGGGAGGAAGCCGCGGCGCTGGAAAAGGCGTCCCCCACCTTTGGCAAGGTGCTCAGCTACAACGGACTCACCTGCAAGTACTGGCCCTATGCCGCCACGGGCAAGCCGGAGACCATCTCGGCCAAGGGTGCCGGTCCCATCCTGGTCATTGGCACCACCAAGGATCCGGCCACGCCGTACAAGTGGGCGCAGGCCCTGGCGCAGCAGCTGGATTCCGGCGTGCTGGTCACCTGGAAAGGCGACGGCCACACGGCCTACGGCCGCGCGAATGCGTGCCTGACGGGCGTGGTCGACAACTATTTTGTCAATGGCGTGGTGCCGGCCAAGGGAACCACCTGCTGACCTTTGGCCAGCTTTTCGTTGCCGCCGGGCACCGATTTTGTACAATCGGCGCCAGCATATTAGAGTGGTTTCTTGTGTTCAGGGAATGATTCCGCAAGGGATTCTGACCGGCACAGGCCTCCATAGCTCAGTTGGTAGAGCGTTTCACTCGTAATGAAAAGGTCAACAGTTCGATTCTGTTTGGAGGCTCCACAACAAAAGGCCCCGCATCCCTTTTTTATCAGGGATGCGGGGCCTTTTGCATGCCCGGCGCGGATCCCGGAATGGACTTTTGAGGTTGATATATCAACCTCAAAAGTCCATTCCGGGATCCTGGGCGGGTGGCGGGCTGCTAGCGCGGCGCGGGGCCGTCCGCATGCGAGTAGCTGCCGGGCTCCATGAGCGCACCCATCTCCTCGGCCGCATGCTGGAGCTTCAGGTCAGTTGCCTCGGCACGCGTCGCGGCGTCGTCGGCGGCTTCCTGCAGGGCCGACTTCATGCGCAGCGGTGGAGTCTTGAAGAACAGCGCCAGCACCAGGGCCAGCAGCACCACCATGAGCGCCACCCAGTAGATGACGATCGTGGAGGTGGTGAAGCCGGTCAGGAACGGCTTGCTCAGTGCCGGGTTGGCGCCCTTGAGGAAGGAGGTGTCATTGAGGGCGCTGCTGCCCGCCGCCGAGGAGCCCGTTGCCGACTTGAGCTTCTCCGCGATGGTGGGCGCTACCTGGTCGACCACCTGCGTGCGAACAGCCGCGTTGGAGAAGTCCAGCGGCTGGGCCGGCACCTTGGTCTGCGCCTCCGCCTCCGGAATCCCCTTGGCCACCAGTGCCTTGACGCCGGCGGCGTGGGCCGCCTGCTGCGCACCCTTCTCCACCGGCGTCACCATGTTCGTGTAAATCAAGCTCATGATCGCCTTGTTTTCCGGCGCAGTCGCCACCGACGGCGTCATGGCGGCGTCCAGTGCGTTCCGCAGGGTGGGGCCGTCGGAGAGCGAACCCTGGATGTTCAGGGGCATGATCGTAAAGAGCAGCGAAAGCATGACGGCGGTGCCCAGGGTGCCGCCGATCTGGCGGAAGAACGTGGACGCACTGGTGGCCACACCCATGTCGCGCAGGCCCACGGAATTCTGGCTGGCAATGGTCAGGGTCTGCATGAGCTGGCCCAGGCCCAGGCCGATCAGCAGCATGCCGCCGGCAACGAAGAGGAACGGCGAGTCAAACTTCAGGAAGGTCAGGTACAGGAACCCGGCGGACATCAGGGCGGTGCCGAGGATGGGGAACATCCGGTACCGGCCGGTGCGGGCGATCAGCTGGCCGCTTCCGATCGAGGCGATCATCAGCCCCAGGATCATGGGGAGCATCTGGAAGCCGCTCTCGGTGGGCGTGGAACCCAGGACAATCTGCAGGTACAGCGGGATCGTCATCATGGCGCCGAACATGCCAAAGCCCACCAGCACACCAATGATGGTGGCCATCGAGAACGTGGAGGAATGGAAAAGCTTGATGGGAATCAGGGCGTCGTCCTTCATCCGAATCTCAATGAGGATGAAGGCGATGACACCAACCACGCCAACCACATAGCAGGCGATGGAGGCGGCGCTGGTCCAGCCCCACGTCTGGCCTTCCTCGGCCACCAGCAGCAACGGAACCAGGGCCACGATGACGGCGGCGGCACCCCACCAGTCAATGCGCACGGAATGGCGGTCAACCTTGGGCAGGTGCAGGAAGCGCAGCACCATCGCCAGTGCCGCCAGCCCGATGGGCACATTGACCAGGAACACCCAGCGCCACCCGGCGATCCACAGGATCTGGTCCGTGCCGGCAAACAGGCCGCCGATCAGCGGGCCGATGACGCTCGAGACGCCAAAGACGGCCAGGAAGTAGCCCTGGTACTTGGCGCGTTCGCGCGGGGCGAGCATGTCACCCATGATGGCCAGCGGCATGGACATCAGGCCGCCTGCGCCAAGCCCCTGCACGGCGCGGAAGGTGGCGAGTTCAATCATGGACGTTGAAAAGCTGGAAAGGATTGACCCGACAATAAAGACCACGATCGCGAAGATGAACAGCGGGCGGCGCCCGAAAATGTCCGACAGCTTCCCGTAAATCGGGGTGCTGATGGTGGAGACGATCAAATAGGCGGTGGTCACCCAGGCCTGGAGGCTGAGGCCGTGGAGGTCATCGCCGATGGTGCGGATCGCGGTGCCGACCACTGTCTGGTCGAGCGCCGAAAGGAACATCCCGGCCATGAGGCCGAAGATGACAAACAGGATTTGGCGGTGGTTCATCACGGCGCCGCCGGCCGGGCTGGAGCCCGCGGCGGGGGAAAGGGGTTTTTCGCTAGACATGCGTCCTCAAAAGGTTATGGAGGATGCCACTGACACCGGCATCACGACGGCGTGGGCGAAACAAAGTAAGTTGCGCAGAGTGGAAACGCTACTCCCCTCAACGCCGTCGGACAATACGGTTACCCCCAGCAACGGTTCTGTTTCGCGCTCGGTGAACACTTCAGGCCCTTTGGCCGGCCATATCATGGGCGGGTGAGCAACAATTCGCAGTCCCGGGGAGCCGCGCCCCACGCCCCGGCGCGTGAACCCGGGCGCGTCCACTGGATGGAGCTGTTTTTTGACCTGATTTTCGTCGCGTTCGTGAGCCAGCTGGCACACGGCATCCATGGCGACCCGGGGCTGGCAGCGTTTGGCAGCTACGTGCTGCTGTTCTTTCCGGCCTGGTGGGCCTGGGTGAACATGGTCTCGGTGATCAACGTGCTGCCCGGATTGTCAGCCCGGGCCCTGGGCCTGGCGATGTTGGCTGCCATGGCTGCTGCCGGGGTCATGGCAGCAGCGGCGCCGGGGGCCCTGGGCGACAGGGCGTGGGCGTTTTCGCTGGGCAACGCCGCCCTGCGCGCCGTGCTGCTGGTGCTCTGGCTCCACCATGACCGCCACACGGTGTCCGGGACGTCATGGCGGATTTGGATCTACAACGGCGGAACGGCAGCCCTCTGGCTGGTCTCTGCGGTGCTCCCCCTTCACGTTGCGGTGGTCCTGTGGGGCGCCGCCATCGCCGTCGAAATTGCCATGGTGTTGCTGAGTGCGCACCTGTGGCCGGAGCGCGGCGCCGCGAACATCAACATTGAGCACGCCTCGGAACGGCTGGGCCTCTTTGTCATCATTGTCCTGGGGGAGTCAGTAGTCACGATCGTCAATGAAGTCTCGGCCCATTGGGGCCCGGGGCCGGCCCTGGGTGGCGCGCTTGGTTTCCTGGTGGTCGCCCTCCTGGGCTGGTCGTTCTTCCAGTACGGCGCGGGGACGGTGGCCCCCGGGCTTGAGCGCCTGCGCTCCCGGGCAGACTTTGGCGGAATCCTGCAGACAACGCTGTTTCTGCCGTTCCTGCTGGTCCTGGGCGTTACATCCGTTGCCGCCGGGATTGCCACCGCCATTTCAGCCCCGTACGACCGGCTTCCCCTGGGTGCCGGCATTTCGCTGGGCGGCGGCCTGGCCCTGTACTACGGCACGAATGCGCTGGTCTCGCTGCGCTACGGCCAGCCGCCGCGCAGGGTGGTGCCGTGGGCCGGACCAACAGTGGCCCTTGCCCTCCTGCTCATCCCGTTAAGCGCCCTGGTGCCGGCGGCGGCGCTGCTGGCAGCCGCCACCGCACTGCTGATGCTTGCCACGGCCTATGTGGAGCTGGTCCGACGACGGCGGCCAGCGGGGCCAGGGGCCCCGTGACAGGAACAAGGCCCGCACCGTCCGGCGAGGGACGGTGCGGGCCTTGCGTTGCGGGTCCTGTTATCCGAGGCTCCCCCAACGGCTTCAGCGATTGTGGCCTCAGTCCGAGACACCACCACACCTGACCTTACTCGCGGGTAAGGAATGCGGCAATGGGTTGTGACAATAGTTGTCACAGCAGGCTTGCTGCAGCCGGCTCCCGCAACCGGCTCCCGGCTCCGGGGTCGGCGCTACTCGCTCCAGGGGAAGACCACGCCCTCCCCCACCACCTTCAGCGACAGTTCGGTGCCGGGCCGGGCCAGCATGGCGTTCCAGTGCCGGATGTTGATCACTTCCCCGCCCACCGGCTGGTGCGGGTCAACGGGCTTGCCGGGGTCGACGGCAATCGGCGCCAATTGGATCCGCACAGTGGTTTCCGGGCCGAAGTAGTCCGTGTCCACCACGCGGCCGCGGATACTGCCGCCCTCGGTAATGCGGATTTGCTCCGGGCGCAGCATCAGGTGCACCCTGCCCTGCACGGGCGGGCGGCGGACGGGGATGCCGCCCAGCGAACACAGTGCCAGGGAGCCTTCCATCCAGGCTTCAAGAATCACGGCGTCGCCCAGGAATTCTGCCGTAGCCCGGTCGGAGGGACGCGTGTACACCACGAAGGGACTGCCGATCTGCGCCAGCTTCCCGTCCCGCATGACGGCCACCTGGTCGGCGAAGCTGAGGGCCTCGGCCTGGTCGTGGGTGACCAGGATGGTGGTCACGCCGGCGTCGCTCAGGGTCTGGGAGACGGTGCGGCGCGTGGCCACCCGCAGGCCGGCGTCGAGCGCGCTGAACGGCTCGTCCAGCAGCATCAGCTGCGGGCGGCGGGCCAGAGCCCGGGCCAGCGCCACGCGCTGCTGCTGGCCGCCGGAGAGCTGCGAGGGCCGGCGCCTGGCATAGGAGGGGTCCATGGACACCATTTCCAGCAACTCGCCCACCCGGGCGGCCGCGGCCCGGCCGCGCACGGGCAGCCCAAATTCAATGTTCTGGCCCACGCTCAGGTGTGGGAACAGGGCGCCGTCCTGGGCCACGTAGCCCACGCTGCGCTTGTGCGCCGGCACCCACGCCGCGGGACCGGCCACCTCCACTCCTGCCAGCGAAATGGTGCCGGCGTCGGCCGCCTCGAAACCGGCAATCAGGCGCAGCAGGGTGGTCTTGCCCGAGCCCGACGCACCGACGATGGCCGTGGTCCTCCCCTGTGCCACGGTCAGGTCAACGCCTTTGAGGACCTCGGTGCCGCCGAACGACTTCCGGGCCCCGGACACCAGGAGGTGGTCTGTGACATGGCCCGGGTCCGGGATGAAGGCGGGCATGGCGGTTGGCGCCTTGGCCGCCCTCCGAATGGTTGGGGTCACTGTCCTGCAGCTTTCTTGGATTGGGCAAAAAGGAGGTAGGTCATGGGGGCGGACAGCAGGATCATCAACAAGGCATACGGGGCCGCCCCGGCGTAATCAATTTCGCTGCTGAACGCCCAAAATTCGGTGGCCAGCGTGGTGGTGCCGTTCGGCGCGAGCAGCAGCGTGGCCGTCAGTTCGTTGACAATCCCCAGGAAAACCAGCGCCGCCCCGCCCGCCGCTGCGGGGGCGCTGAGCCGCAGGGTCACCTTGACGAATGCCACCAGCGGCGCCTTCCCCAGGGCCTGTGCCGCCTCGTCGAGTTCCTTGGGCGCCTGCGCCAGGCCGGCGCGGAGGTTGACCAGCGCCCGCGGCATGAACAGCAGCGCATAGGCCGCTACCAGCACGACGGCGGTCTGGTAGACCGCGGGCACGTTATGGACGGTGATGGTCACCAGGGCCAGGGCCACCACAATCCCGGGCATCGAGCTGGATATGTAATTGACCCCTTCCAGCACTTTCGTCACAGGGCCCGGGTGGCGGATCACCAGGTACGCCAGCGGGAAGGCCAGGACGGTGGTCATGAGGGCCCCGGCCAGTCCGTAGCCCAGGGTCTGCAGCAAGGCGTGGACCAGGGCGCTTCCGGTCCAGATCGCGGCACCGCCGGCGATGAGCCAGCGGACCACGTGGAACAGGGGCACCCCCAGGGCCAGCACACTCAGCGCGGCCAGGAACAACTGGCCGGGCACCTGGTACCAGCCCAGCGCCAGGCGCTTCGGATTGGCCTGCGCGCCGCCGCCCAGCCTGGCATAGCGGGCATTGCCGCGCGTCTTCGATTCGCCGAGCAGCAGCAGCAGGCAGAACAACACGAGCACGCTGGCCAGCATGTTGGCCGCCGCACCGTTGAAGGTGGAGCGGAACTGGTCGTAGATCGCCGTCGTGAACGTGTCGAACTGCATCATGGCGAAGGCGCCGTATTCGGCCAGCAGGTGCAGGGAAACCAGCAGCGCGCCGCCTGCGGCCGCGAGCCGCAGCTGGGGCAGGACCACGCGGAAGAACACCTGCCACGGTCCCAGCCCCAGGGAAGCGCCCGACTGTTCCAGGGCAGGGTCCATCCGGCTGAGCACGGCCGCCACCGGGATGTACACCAACGGAAAATAGGAGAGCGTGGAAACCAGCACCCCGCCCCACACCCCGCCCAGGGAGGGGATGGCGCTCACCCAGGCATAGCTGTTGACGAACGCGGGGATGGCCAGCGGCGCCGCCAGCAGCACGGCCCATGCCTTGTTCCCGCGCAGCCTGGTGCGTTCCACCAGCCAGGCTCCGGCAATGCCAAGCACCACGCAGATCGGAACCGTGATGAGCACCAGGGCCAGCGTGTTGAAAAGCAGTTCGCCAACGCGCGGCCGGAACACCAGTTTCTGGATGGTGGCCCACCCGGCGTTGCCCGTCATGACCACCACGTACCCCAGGGGCAGCAGCGAGAACGCTGCGATCAGGATGGAGAGAACGACGACGGCCAAAGGGCCGGAGCGTGTGCCCCGGCCCCCGGCAGCCCTGCGCCTGGATTTGCTGCCCGGCGCAAGTTCCGCCGTCGTGCTTTGAAAAAAGGACATCAGTACTAGAGTAGACCGGCCGCCGTCATCAGGTCGGTGACCTTCTGCGAATTCAGCTTGGCGGCGTCAACCTTGGGTGCCTGCAGGTCCTTCAGGGGGACCAGCTTGGCGTTGGCGGCCACCTCGGAGGCCACCGGGTATTCGAAGGAAGTGCCCGTCTGCAAAATTTCCTGGCCGGCCTTTCCGGTGATGAATTCAAGGAACTTTTCAGCATTGGCCTGGTGCTTGCTGGAGGCCAGCACGCCGCCGCCGGAGACGGAGACAAATGCTCCCGGATCCTCATTCTTGAAGTATTCCAGGGCCACGTTCTTGGAGTTTTCACCCGTCTTGGCCTGGTCGCCGAACCAGTAGTAGTGGTAGATGATGGCGCCGTCAATTTCGCCGGCGTTGACCGCCTTCATGGCAGTGCTGTTGCCCTTGTAGACCTTGGCGTCCGCCTTCATGGCCTTCAGCCAGGCGGAGGTGGCGGCCTCACCCTTGAGCTCCAGCATGGCTGAGACAATGGCCTGGAAGTCGGCACCGGACGGCGACGCCGCCCAACGGCCCTTCCAGGCGGGATCGGCCAGGTCCATGATGGACTTGGGCAGCTGCGCCTGGGTCAGCTTGCTGGTGTTGTAGGCAAAAACCGTGCTGCGGGCGGCAATGCCCGTCCACTTGTTCGTGGAGGGGCGGTACGCCGCGGGGACCTGGGACTGGATCTTGGCGCTGATGCCGGTGAACAGGCCGGCATTCTCGACCTGCGTCATCGCGGGAGAATTTTCGGTCAGGAACACATCGGCCGGGGACTTGGCGCCTTCCTGGACAATCTGGTTGCTCAGCTCGGAATCGTCGCCGTTGCGCAGGGTGACCTTGATGCCGGTTTCCTTGGTGAACGCATCAACCCACGCCTGGGTCAGTTCCTGGTGCTGGGCGTTGTACACCACAATGGCGTCCGTGGCCGAGCCCGATGCGCCGTTGGAGGCCGCGGGCGCGGCGCTGCCGCCGCAGGCGGCAAGGGCGAGCACTGAAACTCCGGCGATCGCGGAGAGTGCGGTCCTGTTGAGCACGGTCTTGTTGAACCAAGTTTTCATGGGGGCCTTTCGGCGGTCATAAACGAATTAGCGAACAGTTATTGATCGTAATACGAGAATAGGCGAGGCAACCCTAATATCCGGTCCCATGTGACGCAGCTCTCAACAATTAGGTCATATTTGCGTGTCTAAAATGGACTGAGTCCAAGCGGGGCTGATTTTACGGGCGTCCGTCCAACAGCTCCGCGGCCCGGTTGATGTGATCTTCCACGATCTCCGCCTTGCGTTCGACGCCGGCCACATCCCCCATGCCGAGCCTCACCAGGGCAACGGCCTCGGCAGCTGCCGCCAGCGCGTTCCCGGCCCGGGACAGCTCGCGGTGGACGTCATTGAGGTAGCCGCCCGTGCCAGTGGGGATTTCCATGCCTTCGCTGGGGGCCGCGGCCTGGGCCTGCACGGCAATGGCCCGCACCTGCGCCAACAAACCGGCCAGCGAGTTCGCAATGGGCACCAGGGCGGCATAGTTTTCACCCTGGCCCTCCGCCTGGTCCCCCTCAACGCCCTCCAGCATCTGGTGGAACCTGTCCAGGCCGCGCCGGTAGCGGTCGTGGGCCCGGCGCCAGACACCCTTGCCGAGTTCGGCGTCGTCGCGCCTGGCCTGGCGGGAGGCGCCAAAAAGTCCCTTGAGCATCAGCGATGCTTCTCAGAGGTACTGGCCGGGGCCGCCGGCGTCGGGCTGGCCGGTGCCCTGCCGCCCGGTGCCCGGGCCGCCGTCGCCCGCCTGGCTGCCGTGGGCCTGCGGAAAGGGGGCGCGCTGCGGTTCACCGTTCTCCCCCACCACCACGCCCGGGGCGATAACGGTTCCGGGCGGGAGCTGGCGCAGCTGCATGCGGGCCGCCAGCTGCTGGTTGGCCATGGCCTGCGCCGCAATGGCTGTCTGGATGCCGTGGAACAGGCCCTCCAGCCAGCCGACAAGCTGGGCCTGGGCAATGCGCAATTCAGCGTCCGACGGCGCCGAGCTGTCGGAGAACGGCAGGCTCAGCCGGTGCAGCTCCGCGACGAGCTCCGGGGACAGCCCGTCCTCCAGTTCGGCAATGGAGCGCTCATGGATTTCGGCCAGGCGGGCCCGGGCGGCGTCGTCGAGAGGGGCGCTCTTTACCTCGTCCAGCAGTTGCTTGACCATGGTGCCGATGCGCATCACCTTTGCGGGCTGGTCCACCATGTCCGCCACGCTCTGGTGCGCCTCCCCGGAGGGTCCGCCCTCCGGGTCCCCCGGAACGCCGGGCCCGGCGAAGCCGTTGGAAGTGTCCATTACCCTGCCCTCAGCAGCCAAACCGTTGGCCGGGGTGTGCGCCTTCTCAG
>NZ_JAJLOZ010000004.1:0-116422 GCF_025548615.1 Arthrobacter sp. A2-55
ACGTTCCGGCGGAGACCGCCCCTACGGCGACCGGAAGCCCTTCGGCGACCGCGACAACCGCGGTGCAGACCGCCCGATGGTCAATGGCCGGCGCGAAGACCGGAAGCCCTTTGGCGACCGCGACAACCGCGGCGGCCAGGGCGGGCGCCCTTACGGGGACCGCCCGGCGCGCAGCAACGACCGCCCCTACGGCGACCGGAATGACCGGCCCGGCCACGAGTCGCGGCCGGCTCATGATCGGCGCGATGACCGCGGCCCCCGGCAGGCTCCGCCGCGCAATGCTGCCGATCTGCGCAGTTCCAACCGTCCGGACCGCGAACGCTCACCTGAAATCGACTCCGACGTCACGGGCGAGGAGCTGGACAAGGTGACACGCGCCCAGTTGCGCATCCTGGATACCCGAAACAATGAATGGGTTTCCAAGCACCTTGTCATGGCAGGCCGCTTGATTGATTTTGACCCTGAACTGGCGTTCCGGCACGCCCTTGCCGCGAGCCGCCGCGGTGGGCGGTTGGCCTGCGTTCGCGAGGCAGTTGCCATGACCGCCTATGCTGCCGGCAACTACGGCGAGGCCCTGCGGGAACTGCGCACTTATCGCCGCATCAGCGGGTCCAACGCCCACCTGCCGCTCATGGCCGACTGTGAGCGCGGGCTGGGCCGCCCCGACCGCGCACTTGACCTGATCAAGTCGGAAGACGCCGAGTCCCTCGACGTGGCCGGCAAGGTGGAACTGGCCATCGTTGAGTCCGGTGCCCGCGGGGACCTGGGCGAACTTGACGCCGCCCTCTCTGCTTTGGAGCTCCCGCAGCTTGACATCAACCGGGCCTTCTCCTTCAGCCCCCGCCTGTTCCGTGCCTACGGCATGGTCCTTCGCGCCTTGGACCGCAAGGACGAAGCCAAAAAGTGGGAACGCCAGGCGCTCGTTGCCGAAGAGGCCTTGGGCATCGATGATTCCATGGACTCCATCATTGTGGACCTCGGTGCTGACGATGACGAGGACGGCGTGGAACTGCGTCCGCGCACGCGAGTCGCCGACGTCATGGACGGTGCTGAACCGGCCGACGGCGTTCCCGGTGCCGAGGCGGATGCCCCGGCCAACCAGCATGACGAGGTGGAGTCCGACGACGCCGAATCGGACGCCTTTGAGTCCGACGACGCCGAATCCGACCAGGACAGCATTGACGACGAGCTGGACCGCGCTGAGATGGGCGGCTCCGGCGACGAGGAATTGGACGCGCTCCTGGACGGGGACGGGGATGACGCCGGAAGGTTTGATCACCACGACGGCGAATCCCGGAACGAGGGCTAAAGCGTTGCCCGGGGAGACTTTGCTGAACAGCTTCGATGCAGTGCTGGCCGATTTGGACGGCGTGGTTTATGCAGGGCCCCACGCCATCCCCGGCGCCGTCGAGGCGCTGGGCCGGCTGGCCGGGATTGGCGTCCAGCTAGCGTACGTGACCAACAATGCCTCACGCACCCCGGCCCATGTTGCCGCGCACCTGCGTGAGCTGGGCGCGCCTGCCGACGACGATCAAGTGGTCAGCTCGGCCCAGGCTGGCGCGGCACTGCTGGCGCAAAAGTTTCCCCGGGGCAGCAAGATCCTGGTTGTTGGCAGCAAGGCACTTGCCCAGGAAGTCGAGGCGGTGGGCATGGCCGTGGTGGACAGCGCCACGGACGCCCCCGACGCCGTCATCCAGGGCTTTGAGCCCACGCTCGGCTGGTCCGCGCTGGCCGAGGCGGCGTTTGCCATCAATGGCGGTGCAAGCTGGATCGCCACCAACACCGACCTGACGATTCCGCAGGCCCGGGGGATAGCACCCGGGAACGGTGCGCTTGTCGCTGCCGTGCGGACCGCCGTCGGGCTTGACCCGCTGGTGGCCGGAAAGCCCGAGGCACCCCTGTTCCACACGGCCGCAAAGCGCCTGGGCGCGACGTCTCCCCTGGTGGTGGGGGACCGCCTCGACACGGACATCCTGGGCGGCAACAACGCCGGCATGGCCACGGCCCTGGTCCTCACCGGGATCGACTCGCTTGACTCTGCCCTGAAGGCGCGGACGGCCGAGCGCCCACGGTTCATCCTTGAGAACCTCGACGGCCTCTTCCAGCCGTATCCCGAAATATCCATGCGGAACGGTGTCTACAGCTGCGGCGGCGAACAGGCATGGGCCGAGGGGAACACCATCACCGTCCGCCTGTCCAACGGCAACGAGGACGGCAACTGCGACGTCAATGCCGGCCGGGCCATGTGTGCTGCCTGGTGGGCGGCCGTCCCCGAAACTGAGACCCCCACAAATCCAGCCATCGTGTTTGAGGGGCTGGTTCCGGTCCACGAGGGGGCCGTTGCGGATGCCTGAGAACCACGCCGCGGGGCTGCCCGCCACAGGCGATGCAGCTGTGGACGCCTTGGTTGCCAAGGCCGCGGAAGCCGCTGTGCTGCCCACGGTCGACCACAACGCGCTGTACACCGGCATTCTGGCCGGGCTGCAGGAACAGCTGGACGCCAATCCTGCCGCCCAACCCGGCAGCCCGGGGCCGGCTGGCGCGCTGTGACCCGGCTGGACCAGGAACTGGCCAACCGCGGCCTGGCCCGGTCGCGCACCGTGGGGGCCTCCCTGATCAAGGCGGGCCGCGTCAGCGTCGACGGGACCATGGTTGCCAAGGCCTCCCACCCGGTTGACGCCGGCTCCACGATCACCGTGGCCGACGGCGGCGAGCCCGACTTTGTTTCCCGGGCGGGGCACAAGCTGGCCGGCGCGTTGGCAGCCTTCCCCCAGATTTCGGTGGCCGGCAGGCGGTGTTTTGACGCCGGCGCCTCCACCGGCGGTTTCACGGATGTGCTGCTCCGCCACGGTGCCGCCACGGTGGCCGCCGTGGACGTGGGCCACGGCCAGCTGGTGCAGGCCTTGCGCGAAGATCCGCGGGTGGACGTTTATGAGGGACTGAACATCCGGTACATGGCGCCCGAGGACATCGGCGGTGCAGCCGACCTGACGGTGTGCGACCTATCCTTCATCTCGCTGACCCTGGTCATGGCGCCGCTGGCCCTGGCGACACGCCCGGGCGGCGAGCTGCTCCTTATGGTCAAGCCACAGTTTGAGGTGGGCCGGGAGCGGCTGGCTCGAACCGGCGTTGTGGGCAGTGAGCAGGAGCGCCGGCGGGCCGTGGAGCTCGTGGCGCGCGCGGCGGCGGCCAACGGCCTGGCCCTCCACGGACTGGGTGTGAGTGCCCTGCCCGGGCAGGACGGAAATGTTGAGTATTTTCTGTGGGCAAGCCGTGAAGTGTCACCGCAGGCACATAAGATCGAAGAACAGACCCGGGCTGTGGAGACTTTGCTGGCCCAGGTCTGGCCCTGACGCCTAACCGGAGGAAAACCAAGCACATGACACGCCGCGTCTTGATCCTTGCCCACACGGGGCGCGAGGAATCGATGATTGCCGCCCTGGAAGCGTGCGTGCAACTGCACGCAAGCAACATTGTTCCCGTCATGTTTGCCGAGGAGCTGGCCGACATGACCGGCTATCTTGGCGTCTCCGACGTCAGCATGGAAATTCTGGGCCGCGACGTCACGCTGGCGGACATTGAACTGGTCATGGTCCTGGGCGGGGACGGAACCATCCTGCGCGCAGCCGAACTGGTGCGCGAACACGACCTGCCGCTGCTGGGCGTCAACCTGGGCCATGTGGGCTTCCTGGCGGAGAGCGAACGGGCCGACCTGATCCAAACCGTGGACTGGGTGGTCCGCCGCGAGTACTCGGTGGAGGAGCGGATGACCCTCGACGTCAAGGTCCGGGTCAAGGGCAAGGTGGTGGCCCACACCTGGGCGCTGAACGAGGTGGCCCTGGAGAAGGGCAACCGGGAGCGCATGATCGAGGTGGTCACCGAGGTGGACGGCCGCCCGTTGAGCTCTTTCGGCTGCGACGGAGTGGTCATGGCCACCCCCACCGGCTCCACCGCCTACGCATTTTCCGCCGGCGGGCCCGTGGTCTGGCCGGAGGTGGAGGCGTTGCTGATGGTCCCCATCAGCGCCCACGCGCTCTTCGCCAAGCCGCTGGTGGTGGCTCCCACGTCCACGCTGGCCGTGGAGGTGCTGACGCGCAACGGCGCGTACGGGGTGATTTGGTGCGACGGCCGCCGCACGGTTGACCTGCTGCCTGGCGCCCGCATCGAGGTAACCCGCTCCAGCCAGCCTGTCAAGCTCGCCAGGACGCAGCAGTCGCCGTTCTCCGAGCGGCTGGTGCGCAAGTTTGAACTGCCCGTCCAGGGCTGGCGCGGGCCCGGCACGGAGGAGCCGCCGCCCACCACGCAACTTCCCATCATCAAGAGCCCCAAGCCCAAAACGCAATTGGGGGGCCCGCCCACCGGTCCCATGCCGCAGCTGCCCGACCTGACCGCCACGGCGCTGCCGCACGGCGATGCCGCGACTGAATCCCTTGAAGGGGCGTGGCCGCGCCATGATTGAGGAAATACGGATCCGCGACCTCGGCGTCATCTCCGAATCAACGCTGCCGCTGGGCCCCGGCCTGAGCGTCGTCAGCGGCGAAACCGGCGCCGGCAAGACCATGGTGGTGACCGCCGTCGGACTTCTCCTGGGCAACCGGGCGGATGCCGGGGCCGTGCGCAATGGTGCCAAGAGCGCCTCCGCCGAAGCCACCCTGACCCTGCCTTCCGGCCATGCCGCCCTGGTCCGGGCGCAGGAGGCCGGGGCGGACATTGACGAGTTCGACGGCGGCGCCGAGCTGATCCTGGCCCGCACAGTCAGCGCCGACGGGCGCAGCCGTGCCCATGTGGGCGGCCGGAGTGCACCCATCGGCGTGCTGGCCGAGCTGGGGGAGACGCTGGTGGCAGTGCACGGGCAGTCGGACCAGATCCGGCTCAAGTCCGCAACGGCACAACGCGAGGCCCTGGACAAGTTTGCCGCCGAAGCCCAGAAACAATTCCCCGCAGCCATGGAAACGTATCAGGGCGTATTTGCCCGCTGGCGTGGGGCCCAGGCCGAGCTTGAGTTGCTGCGCACCTCCAGCCGGGAACGCCTGCGCGAAGCGGAATCCCTGACTGCCGCGCTTGCTGAAATTGACGGTGTATCGCCGCAGCCCGCCGAAGACGAGCTCCTCAAGGTCGAGGCCGTGAAGCTCGGCAACGTGGAGGAACTGCGCACTGCCTCGCTGGGCGCGCACGAGGCCCTGAGCGCCGAGGACTATGGGGAGGGCGCCGACGCCATCACCCTGGTGGACACGGCCAAGCGGCTGCTGGAAACCGTCTCCGATTCCGACACGGAGCTTGCCGAACTGGTCAAGCGGGTCTCCGAGGTGGGGTACCTGCTGGCCGACATTGCCCGGGACCTGGCCGGTTATGCCACCTCCCTCGATTCGGAGGGCCCCGGACGGCTGGCCGAAGTGGAGGACCGCCGCGGCGAGCTGGCCGTGCTGGTGCGCAAGTACGCGCCGAGCATCGATGAGGTGCTGGTGTGGGCCGAGGAAGCCCGTGCCCGGTTGGACGAATTGACTGACGACACCGGTCGAATCGAACGGCTCGAACTCGAGGTTGCCGCCTCGCTCGAGGAACTTGTCGGGCTGGCGGCAGAGGTGACGAAATTGCGCAAATCCGCCGCGGAGAAGTTGTCCAGGCAGGTCAGCGCCGAGCTGAAGGCCCTGGCCATGCCGGACGCAAAGCTGGTCATTGAGCTGTCACCGGCCGAGCGCGGCATCCACGGTGCCGACGACATCTCCTTCCTGCTCCAGCCGCATGCCGGGGCGCTTCCACGTCCGCTGGGCAAGGGTGCCTCGGGCGGTGAGCTTTCCAGGGTCATGCTGGCGCTGGAGGTGGTGCTGGCCGCCGTCGACCCCGTACCGACATTTGTCTTTGACGAGGTGGACTCCGGCGTGGGTGGCAAGGCCGCCGTCGAAATTGGGCGCAGGCTCGCCATGCTGGCCAAGCATGTCCAGGTCCTGGTGGTCACCCACCTGCCGCAGGTGGCGGCGTTTGCGGACCAGCACATCCTGGTGACGAAGAGCTCTGTGGGCAAAAACTCATCCGGTGGCATCACCACCAGCAATGTGCGGCTTTTGGACGACGGGGAGCGGGTGCGCGAGCTGGCGCGCATGCTGGCAGGACAGGAGGATTCGGCAACGGCGCAGGCACACGCCAAGGAACTTTTGGCAGACGCCCGGCGCGCCACAAGGTAAGGCAACTGGCAGGACGGACGAAGGACGAACGCAGTGCACGCAGGGTTTGGCACGAACGTGGCAGGCACCGGCGAACCATTATTGGCTCATTAGATGATAGGCTCGAATTCCGTGGTGCAACGATCAAATTCCCGGTTCAGTGGTCAGTCCAAGACGACCAAACACATCTTCGTCACCGGCGGTGTCGCGTCCTCGCTTGGTAAGGGGCTGACGGCTTCGAGCCTCGGCCACCTGCTGCGGGCCCGCGGCCTGTCGGTCACAATGCAAAAGCTCGATCCCTACCTCAACGTGGATCCGGGCACAATGAATCCCTTCCAGCACGGTGAAGTTTTTGTCACCGACGACGGCGCCGAAACCGACCTCGACATTGGCCACTACGAGCGCTTCCTGGATGAAAACCTCGAAGGCTCCGCCAACGTCACCACGGGCCAGGTGTACTCGACAGTCATCGCCAAGGAACGCCGCGGCGAGTACCTGGGCGACACTGTCCAGGTCATCCCGCACATCACCGACGAGATCAAGCGGCGCATGCGCCTGCCAGCCGAAGGTGCAAACGCCCCCGACGTGATCATCACCGAAATTGGCGGCACCGTGGGCGACATTGAATCCCAGCCCTTCCTCGAATCCGCGCGTCAGGTGCGCCAGGACGTGGGCCGCAAGAACGTGTTCTTTGCCCACGTTTCACTGGTGCCCTACATTGGCCCGTCCCAGGAACTGAAGACCAAGCCCACCCAGCACTCCGTTGCCGCGCTGCGCTCCCTGGGCATCCAGCCCGATGCCATCATCCTGCGCTCGGACCGTGTCCTCCCGGACGCCATGCATGCCAAGATCGGCCGCGCGTGCGACGTTGACGTGGAAGCCGTCATTGGCTGCCCGGACGCCCCCAGCATCTATGAAATCCCCAAGACTCTGCATGCGCAGGGCCTGGACTCGTACATTGTCCGCGCCCTGGACCTGCCCTTCAAGGACGTGGACTGGACCAAGTGGGACCAGCTCCTGGAAGTGGTCCACAACCCCGCCCACCACATTGAAATTGCGCTGGTCGGCAAGTACATCGACCTGCCGGACGCCTACCTGTCCGTGACCGAGGCGCTGCGCGCCGGCGGCTTCGCCAACAGCACCAAGGTCAAGATCCGCTGGGTGCCCTCCGACGACTGCGCCACGGAAGCCGGGGCCATCAAGGCTCTTTCCGACGTGGACGGCATCTGCGTCCCCGGCGGATTTGGCATTCGCGGGCTCGAAGGCAAGCTTGGCGCCTTGAAGTACGCCCGCGAAAACCAGCTCCCCACCCTGGGCCTGTGCCTGGGGCTGCAGTGCATGGTCATTGAATACGCCCGCGACGTGGTGGGGCTGCAGGGGGCGTCGTCGTCGGAATTTGACGACAACCCCAAGTACCCCGTCATCGCCACGATGGAGGAACAGCTGGACATTGTGGACGGCAAGGGCGACCTCGGCGGGACAATGCGCCTGGGCCTCTACCCGGCCGTGCTGCAGGAAGGCTCCGTGGTGGCCGAAACCTATGGCCGGACGGATGTGGCCGAACGCCACCGCCACCGCTATGAGGTCAACAACAAGTACCGGGAACAGATTGCCGCCGCCGGGCTGGTGTTCTCCGGCACGTCCCCCGACGGCAAGCTCGTGGAGTATGTCGAGCTCCCGCGCGACGTGCACCCGTACTATGTATCCACGCAGGCCCACCCCGAACTGAGCTCGCGCCCCACCCGGCCGCACCCGCTTTTTGCCGGGCTGGTGGCCGCAGCGCTGGAGCGCCAGAACGCCACCCGGCTGCTGGAGGTCTAGTGGCCGGCGGACCGGTGGCTGATTCCGTCAGCCA
The DNA here is from genome assembly GCF_025548615.1 of Arthrobacter sp. A2-55. Lineage (NCBI taxonomy): Bacteria > Bacillati > Actinomycetota > Actinomycetes > Micrococcales > Micrococcaceae > Arthrobacter > Arthrobacter sp. A2-55. The sequence goes on from NZ_JAJLOZ010000004.1 coordinate 8,017, forward strand.
CCGCACACTGCAGTCATCGGCAACGGTATACCAGGGGCGCATTTGGGACGTCGTCTCGGATACTTTTTCGCTGACACCGGACTCCCAGCCGCTGACCCGGGACTACATTGCCCACCCGGGCGCAGTGGCCGTGGTGGTGCTCAATGACGAGCAGGAGGTGCTCCTGCTGCGCCAGTACCGGCACCCCGTGCAAATGGACCTGTGGGAAATTCCCGCCGGCCTGCTGGACGTTGAGGGCGAGGACTTTGTGGTGGGGGCGGCCCGGGAACTTGCCGAGGAAGCGGACCTGGTGGCTGCCGACTGGCATGTCCTGGCGGACTTTTTCAACTCTCCCGGTTCCTCCAGCGAGGCCATCCGCATCTACCTGGCCCGCTCCGTTTCCTGGATTCCGGAAGCCGAACGGCACGTGCGCACGGAGGAGGAGTCCGAAATCCAGTTCCGCTGGGTGGACCTGGACGACGCCGCCGCCGCGGTACTGGAGGGGCGCATCCACAACCCGTCCGCCGTCGTCGGCATTTTGGCGGCGGCCACGGCCGCACGTGACGGCTTCGCCAGCCTCCGCCCGGCCTCGGCGCCGTGGCCGGCGCATCCGGGCCAGCGCAAGCAGTGACCGCCGGGGGCGCCGGCGCACCGGCTTCCCCCGGCGGGCTGGGGCGCGCCGTCGAGGACTACCTCCAGCACGTTGGCGTGGAGCGTGGCCTGGCTGCCAACACCCTCCAGGCCTACCGGCGCGACCTGCTGCGCTACAGGCGCTTCCTTGACGCCGAACACGTCACGTCGCCGGGGGAGGTGACGCGGCACCATGTCAGCGCCTTCGCCCAGGCCCTGTCCGACGGCGCCGACGGCGGATCCGCGCTGGGCCTGCGGTCCGCGGCGCGCACCATCGTGGCCGTGCGCGGGCTTCACAAGTTCTGGGCCCTGGAAGGACTCAGCAACGCGGATCCCGCCGCCGACGTGCATCCTCCCATGCCCGGGCGCAGGCTGCCCAAGGCCATCAGCGTGGCTGATGTGGCCAGCATCCTGGAAGCGGCGGGCTCCGACACGCCTGCGGGACTGCGGGATTCGGCCATGCTGGAATTCCTGTATTCCACCGGCGCCCGCATCAGCGAGGCGGTGGGGCTGGACGTGGACGACCTGGTCCTGGCCCCGCCGGGCGACGGCGGGCCCTCCCTGGTCAGGTTGTTCGGCAAGGGTTCCAAGGAGCGCCTGGTGCCCATCGGCTCCTACGCCCTGCGCGCCCTGGAGGCGTACCTGGTGCGAGGGCGCAGCTCCCTTGCCGGGAAGGGCAAGGGAACGCCGGCCCTGTTCCTGAACACCCGCGGCGGGCGGATCAGCCGGCAAAGCGTGTGGACCATTCTCAAGGCGGCGGCGGAAAAGGCCGGAGTCACGGCGGATGTGTCCCCCCACACCCTGCGCCACTCCTTCGCCACGCACCTGCTGGAAGGCGGTGCCGATGTCCGCGTGGTCCAGGAACTGCTGGGCCACGCGTCCGTGACCACCACTCAGGTCTACACCTTGGTCACGGCCGAGACGCTGCGCGAGGTATATGCCGCCGCGCACCCCCGGGCGCTGCTGTCCTGACTACCCGGCGGCGGTGACCTTTTCCCCGGCCGGGTTCACTGCCCACCACACATTCTTGACGCCCTGGCCCTTCGCGTCGCCGGGACCCGCATCCTTGGAAAACAGGTACAACGGCATCCCGTTAAGCGTGAGCTGCTTCTTTCCTGACGCCGTCGTGATGACACCGGCAGTCCCTGTGACGCCGTCGAGCACGGGTGTGCCCTGGCCGGCTGCCACCGGCGCCCACAGGTCCTGGCAGGGGCCACTGCACGAGCTTTTGCCGGAACCCTTGATGTCCTTGTCGAAGACGTAGACCGTCATTCCCTGGCCGTTGACCACAATGTCTCCAGGGGCCTTGGCAGCGGTTTTCAGGTCCGCCGGCGCGGTAATGTTGGCGGGGGAACTGGCAGCCGGCGGGGCGGCGGTTGGGGTGCTGCACGCTGTCAGGGCCAGGGCGGCCAGTGAAATCGAGGCCAGTGCTGCGGTTAAGTGCTTCTTCATGAAATCTCGTTTCTCGTCTGTGCGGCGGGGATGCGCCGTCGTGCGGTAAGACGACACGGGGCCGAAGAATGGTTCACCCAGTGCGGGTATTGCTCCGCATTGAACCATTGCCGGCAATTGGGCGTCTTGGCAGGTAGCTGTGTTTGTATTCGACAACGATGTCAGGGGCCTTCATGCCATTGGATGAACAGACGGTCGCAGAGATCTACCGGGACCATGCCCCGGCGCTGCGCCGATTCGCCATGGGGATGTCGGCAACTCCTGCCCAGGCCGAGGACGTTGTGCAGGAAACGATCCTGCGCATCTGGCAACAGGATCCGAGGATCACCACAAGCATGCGCAGCTACCTTTTTAGGACGGCCCGCAACATCATTATCGACAATTTCCGCCGGCAGCAGCGCCGTCCGCAGCAGGCGCAGTCCGGGGAGCCCGAGCAGCTGGCGGCCACGGTGGGGCATGTGGACGGATTGCTGACAAAGGTTTTGATGGAAGAAGCCCTTGCCAGGCTCAGTGCCGAACACCGCGATGTCATTGTCGCCCTGCATTACCGGCGCTGCACGGCCCTTGAGGCTGCCGGCCAGCTCCAGATCCCCGTGGGCACCGTGAAGTCGCGGGCGTTCTACGCGCTCAAGTCGCTGAGGGGCATTCTTGATGAGATGGGAGTGGCACCATGACACTTGGCCCGGACAACCACGCGGCCGTTCATCACCTGGTCGGCGCCTATGTGCTCGGCGGACTGGACAGCCGGGAACGCGAGCAGTTCGAACAACACTTGGTGATGTGCCGGCTGTGCGCGGATGAGCTTTCGTCCCTTCATGGACTGTCAGGGCTCCTTGGTGCCGTGCCGCTGGAGGATGTTCTCGCCATCGGTGCGGCCCGACAGCCCGACGTCGCGGGAGCGTTGGATGGGGCCGGCGGCGGCGTGGGCCCATTGATGGCAAAGCTGGCCAGCCGCCGCCGGAAATCCCGATGGCGCGCCACGGCGCTGATGTCGGGTGCCGCGGCCGCCTGCCTGGCCATCGGATTCCTGGCAGGTACGGCAGGCACGTCGCCGGCCAGTCCTGAGGTGAGTTACGTTGCCGGCGCCGGCTCGGGCCCACAGGTACGGCTGGGCCTGGTCAAGAAAGCCTGGGGAACGGAGCTTGCCCTGTCCGGCAATGGCCTGCCCGTGAAGGGGATCCTGTCCCTTTGGGTAGAGGACAGGTCCGGCAGCATTGACCGGGCCGCAAGCTGGAGTGCCACGCCCCGGGGGCAGGCCGAGGTTGTCGGGGCGACACCTGTGTCAGTTGAGCAGTTGGCGCGTGCGGAGATCCGGGACTCCAGTGGAAAAATCATCGCTGTCCTGGCCCCGGCGGCCAAAAATTAGCGCCCCCGGAGCTTAGGCTGGAGTCATGACTGCTGCCGCCGTGACCCTGTGCTTCCTGCTCCGAACGGTCGACGGCGAAGCCCAAGTGCTGCTCGGATGGAAGAAGACGGGCTTCGGCACGGGCAAGGTGGTGGGGATCGGCGGCCATGTGGAAGCCGGTGAAACCACGGCCCAGGCCATCTGCCGTGAGGTGATGGAGGAATCCGGCATCACGGTGCTTCAGGGGGACCTGATTCCGGCCGGGACCGTTGATTTTGTCTTCCCCGCCCGGCCGGACTGGGACATGGCCACCATGGTCTACCTCTGCCGGACGTTTAGCGGAGACGCCCGGGAAAGCGAGGAAATTGCCCCGCACTGGTACCCCGAAAAGCGCCTGCCGGAGGAGCAGATGTGGGCCGACGCCGTCCACTGGCTGCCGGCGTTTCTGGCGGGGGAGCGGGCCGACTGGCGCATTGTCATGAATCCGGACAACGAGACCGTGGCCTCCAGCACCCGCACCCTCCGGACTTAGGAAACGGCGGTGGTCAGGGCTTGGCGACCGTCAGCAAAAACGTCGAATCTTCCAGCGCCTTCACGGAGTGGCGGGTATTGGGCACCACCAGGTGGTCTCCCGAGGATCCTTCCCACGACACCTCCCCGGTAGCCAGCAACACGCGGCCGCTGAGCACCTGGATGGTGGCCTCGCCGGGATTGTCGTGGTCGTCCAGCATGGAGCCGGCGGTCAGCGCCACCACGGTCTGGCGCAGCACGCGCTCATGGCCCCCGTAAACCGTCCGGGCACTGCGTCCGTTGGTGCCGCCCTTGGCAGTTGCCAGCAGCTCACGGGCCAATGCCGTCAGTGATGATTTTTCCACGATGCTCCTTCGGGTGCGGGCCTACGGTGACCCTTCCCACCCTACTCCGCCGCGGTCAGCCCAGGTGCCTTTCATCCACTCCGTTGTAGGCGCTGAGCGGGCGAATGAGGGCGTTGGCGGCGCGCTGTTCCATGATGTGTGCCGTCCAGCCCGTAATGCGGGAGGCGATGAAGATGGGGGTGAACATGTCGGTGTCGAATCCCATGAGGTGGTAGGTGGGCCCTGCGGGGTAGTCGAGGTTGGGCTTGATGGCCTTGGCCTCCTGCATTGCCTGCTCCAGCCCGTCGTACAGGCCCAGCATTTCCGGCCGGTCAAAGTAGGCGATCATTTTGTCCAGCGCACCCTTCATGGTGGGGACGCGGGAGTCGCCGTTCTTGTACACCCGGTGGCCAAAGCCCATGACCTTCTTCTTCTTGGCCAGCGCGTCCTCCATCCAGGCCTTGGCGCGTGCGGCGGCCTCCTCCCGGGACTCCTCCTTGCGGATGCCGATTTCGTCAAAGGTGTGCATGACGGCCTCGTTGGCGCCCCCGTGCAGCGGGCCCTTCAGCGCGCCAATGGCCCCGGTGACGGCTGAATGCAGGTCGGAGAGCGTGGAGGTGATGACCCGGGCCGTAAACGTGGACGCGTTGAAGGAGTGTTCCGCGTAAAGGACCATGGACACCCGGAAGGCGTCCACCACTTCGGGTGCCGCTTCCTCGCCAAAGGCCATCCACAGGAAGTTTTGCGAGTAGTCCAGGTCATCCCGGGGTGCCACCGGGGCCAGGGAACGACGGCGGCGCTGGTCGTAGGCAACCACTGCCGGGAAGTGCGCGAAGAGCGACTTGGCCTTTTCCAGTTCCGCCTCGGGTGAGGAGTCCTCGGCCAGGGCATGGTTGGCACCCAGCACGGAGACGGCAGTGCGTCCCACATCCATGGGGTGGCAGTCCAGCGGCAGCAGGTCGATGGCTGCCTTGACGTTGGCGTCCAGTGCACGGTTGGCCCGTTCAAACGCCTCAAAGACCGTCAGTTCCTCCTCGGAGGGCAGCTCGCCGGTCCACAGCAGCAGCGCCACCTCCTCGAAAGACTTGGCGGCGGCCAGCTCCTGCACAGGGTAGCCGCGGTACAGCAGGGAATTGGATTCCGGGTTGACCTTGGAAATTGCCGTGTAGTCTGCCACGACACCGGCAAGGCCCTTGCGTACGTCTTCGTCACTCACAGTGGGTGCTCCTTCTTGATAAAAAGACTTGCTGCCTATAGGTTCGCGTTGTTGCTGGTGATGTCCAGGCCCGGGACCTGGAAATTAAAGATGCCCGTATCAAATTGGTTATACGCTTCGTAGTCAACCAATTCATAGAGCCGGGCCCGAGTCAACATCTCCGGCACCGCCGCCTTCTGCGTGCCGTCCGCCGAAATGGCGTCCAACACGCGTTCGGCGGCCCCCATGGCGCTGCGCAGCAGGGTCACCGGGTAGATGACCATGGCCACCCCGGCGGCCGCGAGGTCATCCCGGGTGAACAAGTCGCTCTTGCCGAACTCCGTCATGTTCGCAAGCACCGGCACATTGACTGCCTTGCAGACGGCCTCGAATTCGGCAACATCCTTCATGGCTTCCGGGAAGATGGCGTCGGCCCCGGCGTCGACCAGGGCCTTGGCCCGGTCAATCGCGGCAGCCAGGCCCTCCACGGCCCGCAGGTCGGTGCGGGCCATGACCAGGAAGTTCGGGTCGCGCCGGGCATCCGCGGCGGCGGCAATGCGCTTGACCGCCGTGTCCAGGTCCACCATGTTCTTGCCGTCCAGGTGGCCGCAGCGCTTGGGGTTGAACTGGTCCTCGATGTGGCAGCCGGCCAGGCCCGCGCTCTCAAGCTCCTGGATGGTGCGTGCCACGTTCATGGGCTCACCGAAGCCGGTGTCGGCGTCGATCAGGCACGGCAGGTCCGTCATGCGGGCAATCTGCCCGCCCCGGGCCGCGACCTCGGTCAGGGTGGTCATGCCGATGTCCGGCAGGCCCAGGTCATTGGCGAGGACCGCGCCGGAGATGTAGACGCCGTCGAACTTCTTTTCCTCGATGAGGCGCGCCGACAGCGGGTTGAAGGCGCCAGGGAATTGGCGGGCCGCCCCGGGAACCAGCATCTCGCGCAGCTCCCGGCGCTTCTGCTCGGGGGTTTTCTTGGAGTACAGCATGTTAGAAGAGTCCCTTGGGTGCGTTGGCGGGATCGACGACGCCGGGCGCCGCGGTGATGTTGAGCTGGTCCAGTTCCCCGGCGGCCAGGTTGACAAGATTTTCCGCTGCCGCGATGAAGCGGTTGATCTCGGCTTCCTCCACCAGGCCTGTGGCCAGGGTGCGGAACTTGTTGATGTACTGCTCACGGGCAAACGGGCGGGCACCGAGCGGGTGCGCGTCAGCCACGGCGATCGACTCGGTGATGACCGTGCCGTCATTCAGCGTGATCTCAACGGTTCCGCCGAAAGCCTTCTCGGCGATGTCCAGGGAGTGGTAGCGGCGCGTCCACTCAGCATCCTCTTCCGTGGTGACCTTGTGCCACAGCTCCACGGTGTCGGGGCGGCCGGCGCGCTCGGGGGAGTAGGAATCCACGTGGTGCCAGGAGCCGTCCTGCAGGGCTACCGTGAAGATGTACGGGATGGAGTGGTCAAGGGTTTCACGCGAGGCGGTGGGGCTGTACTTCTGGGGGTCATTTGCCCCTGAGCCGATCACAAAGTGTGTGTGGTGGCTGGTCTTGATCAACACCGATTTCACATTGGCCGGGTCGGTGGCCTCCGGGTGCTCGCCGTGGAGCTTGCGGGCCAGGTCGATCCAGGCCTGTGCCTGGTATTCGGCTGAATGTTCCTTCGTGTACGTGTCCAGGATGGCGCGCTTGGCTTCGCCGTCGGCCGGCAGCGGCACCGTGTACTGGGCGCCCGGGCCGTCCAGCAGCCAGGCGATGACGCCGTCCTCCCCTTCATAGATCGGCACGGGGGAGGTCTGGCCGCGCATGGCACGGTCGGCAGCTTCCACGGCCATCTTGCCGGCGAATGCCGGTGCGTGCGCCTTCCAGGTGGAGATTTCGCCCTTGCGGGACTGGCGGGTGGCCGTGGTGGTGTGCAGGCCCTGGCCCACGGCCTGGAAAATGGTCTCCACGTCCAGGCCCAGCAGGGTGCCGATGCCGGCGGCTGCGGAGGGGCCGAGGTGCGCCACGTGGTCGATCTTGTGTTCGTGCAGGCAGATGGACTTGACCAGGTCCACCTGGACCTCATAGCCGGTGGCGATCCCGCGGATAAGGTCCGCGCCGGAGGCGCCGGTGTGCTGGGCGACGGCGAGGATGGGCGGGATGTTGTCGCCGGGGTGCGAGTACTCGGCAGCAAGGAAGGTGTCATGGTAGTCAAGCTCGCGCACGGCCACGCCGTTGGCCCACGCGGCCCATTCGGGTGAGACCTTTTCGGTGATGCCAAAGACGTTCGATCCCGAGCCGCCGGTGGACGGTGCGTGGCTGAGGGCCTGGGCCCGGGCGGCGACGATGGGCCCGCGGTTCAGGGACGCAATGGCCACGGAGGCGTTGTCGATGATCCGGTTGATGATCATCTCGGTGACCTCGCCGGTGACGGCCACCGGGTCAGCGGCCACCTTGGCGATCTTGTAGGCGAGCTGGTTCTCGCGGGGGAGGTTTTCTTCACTCTTGTAGACGCGGACGTTGTGCTGGACAACCATGGGAATTCCTTTTCAGTCAGGGGGCTGGATGTGGTGGTGGTTTTCGGGTGCTGGGGCAGCTCAGGAGGGTGCCGCGCCGCCCTGAAGCAGGTGGCGGAGGCTGTTGTCGAGGTGGACGGTGGTGGCGGCGCTGGCCACGGCGGCATTGCCGTTGGCGATCGCGAAGGCGATGTCCGCGTGCTCCCGGGCGGCCTCGCGCAGGCGTGCGGGGTTGTCCTTGGACAGACGGCGCACCCGGACCAGGTGGACGCGCAGGCTTTTCAGGGCCTGGGCCAGGTAGTGGTTTCCGGCGGCGTCGTCGATGGCTGTGTCCAGCTCGCCGGCCAGCCGGTAGTAGTCCCGCCGGGCGGGGTCCTGCTCGGTGATGAGGCGCCCGGCATTCCCCAGCTGGCGGTGCAGTTCAAGGAAGACGGCGGGGTCGCGGTTCCGGGCCGCCAGTTCGGCGGCGCGGCATTCCAGGGCGGAGCGCAGTTCAAACAGCTCGTCGACGTGGTCAAGGGAAATCCCGCTGACCACCGTGCCGCGGCCGCTTTGGGGTTCGGCCAGCCCCTCGGCCGTCAGGCGTGCAAGCGCCTCCCTGACGGGCGTCCGGGAGACGCCAAGGCGGGCGGACAGTTCCACCTCGGCCAGCACCGTCCCCGGGGGCAGGCGCCAATCAACAATGTCGCCACGAAGGGTGGTGTAGGCCTTCTCACTTGCCCGCATGAGCCCCTCCTTCCGCCCCCCGGCCGTCATTCCAGACGCTGTGCCTGTTCGTCGCGGCACACGCCGCCACTTCCATCAGTGTATACATAGTTGCCACGATTGCCTAGCAAATTCCGGCAATGAAGCATGTTCGGCCAGTTGTGTATACAAAAGTGCTTGCTTTGCCCCGCCCCGGCCCGTTAGCATGACAGACATCACATCAGCGAAGATGGAGGTCCCCATGTCCCAGCACGGCCGGAAATACAGCGATGAATACCAGCGCAGCCTGGCAGACCGGGAAGGATTCTGGCTCGACGCCGCCCGTTCCGTGGACTGGTCCGTTGAGCCCGCCCGGGCCTACAGCGACGCGGATGCGCCCATCAGCCGCTGGTTCCCCGACGGCGAACTCAACACGGCCTACAACGCACTGGACCGCCACGTCGCCGCCGGCCGCGGCGGCCAGCCGGCGCTCATCCACGACTCCGCCATGCTGGGGCGCACCACCACCTACACCTATGCCCAGCTCACTGAACGGGTGGCGCGCTTTGCAGGGGTGCTCCGTGCTCAGGGGGTGGGCAAGGGGGACCGCGTGGTCATCTACCTGCCCATGATTCCCGAGGCCGCCGTCGCCATGCTGGCCACCGCGCGGCTGGGCGCCGTCCATTCCGTGGTGTTTGGCGGCTTTGCGGCCAACGAACTGGCCGCGCGCATCAAGGACGCTGCCCCGAAGGTTGTTGTGACCACCTCGGGCGGGCTGGAACCCAACCGCCGCGTGGAATACCTGCCCACCGTCCACGAGGCCCTGGCCACGGCCGGCGTTCCGCATCTTCCCGTCATCGTCAAGCACCGCGACGGATTTGCCACGGATCCGGGCACGCTGGCCTGGACCTTTGTGGACTGGGATGGCGCGCTCGCAGGCGCCGAACCCGCCGCCCCGGTGCCTGTGAAGGCGACCGACCCGCTTTACATCCTCTACACCTCCGGAACCACCGGCACGCCCAAGGGGGTGGTCCGCGATAACGGGGGACACGCCGTCGCACTGCTGTGGAGCATGGCCAACCTCTATGACATCCACGCCGGGGACGTGTGGTGGACGGCGTCGGACGTGGGCTGGGTGGTGGGGCATTCCTACATTGTGTATGGGCCGCTGCTGGCCGGCGCCACCACGGTCATGTATGAGGGCAAGCCCGTAGGGACGCCCGACGCCGGCGCGTTTTGGCGGGTCATTGCGGACCATGGCGTCAAGGCCCTGTTCACGGCCCCCACCGCCCTGCGTGCCATCCGCAAGATGGACCCGGAGGCGGGGCTGCTTGCGAAGTACGACGTCGGCCACCTCCAAACGCTGTTCACGGCGGGGGAGCGGCTGGACACGGACACCTTCCACTGGGCATCGCGCGTGCTGGGCATTCCCGTGGTGGACCACTGGTGGCAGACCGAAACCGGCTGGGGCATTGTGGGCAACCCGAGGGGCCTGGAGCCGCTGCCCATCAAGGCGGGCTCGCCCACATTGCCCATGCCGGGATACGAGCTGCAGATAGTGGACGGGATGGGGGTGCCAGTGCCGGCTGGGGAGGAGGGCAACATTGTGCTCCGGCTGCCGCTGCCGCCCGGCACTCTGACCACCTTATGGGGCGACGACCAGCGCTTCGTGGACTCCTACCTCAACGCCTTTGCCGGCTGCTACGCCACGGGTGACTCCGGCTACGTGGATGAAGACGGCTACGTGTTTGTCATGGGACGCACTGACGATGTCATCAATGTGGCCGGCCACCGCCTCTCCACGGGAGCGATTGAGCAGGTGCTGGGCAAGCACCCGGCCGTGGCCGAATGCGCCGTGATCGGCGTGGCGGATTCCCTCAAGGGCCAGAGGGCCGTGGGATACGTGGTGCTCAAGAGCGGCGTGACCATTGACGCCGACGTGCTGCAGGCAGAGCTGGTGGCCCTGGTGCGCAAGGAAATCGGGCCGGTGGCCGACTTTAAGAACTCCACCGTTGTTGAGGCCCTGCCCAAGACCCGCTCGGGGAAGATCCTGCGCAAAACCATGCGCCAGATCGCCGACGGTGAGGCCTACACGGTGCCCTCCACCATTGAGGACCCGTCCGTCATCGACTACCTCCTGCCCGTCCTCCGCCCCCGTTGAGGTTGGAGATCACCACGTCCCACTTCGTTGAGGTTGGAGATGACCACGTCAACGGACCGGCCGGGTCCATCCCCTCGCATAAAGGGCCTTGCGTACCATCGCCACTGCCGCCTTTCCCTCATTGTCGTCGAGCATTTCCTTGGTGATCCTAAGCTGCGTCCAGCCCAACCGGGCCATGAGTTCGTTGCGCGAGCTGTCGACCGCTTGCTGCCTTTCCTCCAGGTGGTGTTCGCCGTCGTACTCGATGGCTATTTTCCAGCCCGGCAACGCCAGGTCCGGCCACGAGACGTGATTTCCCAGGGCATCCTTGACGACATGATTGAGGGTCACTGGCGGGAGGCCCGCACGCTCCAAAAGGAGGCGAAGCTTGGTTTCCGGGGGTGAGTCGGCACCTGACCGTATTAAATCCGCGGCCTCGCGAGCCTTGACGATTCCGCGCCTGCGGAACTCCTCCTTGACCGCTGCCCTTAGCGCTGTCAGTTGCACCATGGCAATGCGTTTTGGGCCGAAAATCCTGTCATGCTCGCAAACAAGAAAGTCGCCGGCCGCGACCAGGTCGTCGAGTTCAATCATGCCGGCCAGGTCCAGCCAGGTGCGTATGGGCGATGTGATTGGCATGCCCTGGAATTGGACCACCTCGCCTGGACGGAACCTCGTGTGGTGTCCAGCGACTCCCGCCCGCCACGGTGGTGCATTCGAGGCATCCCGTGAAATGTGGATCTGAAAGCTGCCGACCAGCCAGGGCGGAAGCGGCATCCCCCACAACAGTGCTGCCGTGCTGTGGCTGATGATTCCACCCGGCGTGAGTTCGATGAGCGGCCTGACCTGGTCGGCGAGGGGCTGCTGGACTCCCCACGGTACTCGAATGCCGCGGCTGGGCGTGTGCAAATTGCGGCTTTCCGTCTGGCGTCGGCTGACACCACAGCCGTCGGACTCGCTTACAGTAAACGATCGTCCGCGCAGCCATTCTGGGAGGGGCTGGGAATTGGTCATTCATCCAGTCTGGCTGGAAGTTGAATTCATTTTTTAAGTTATCCACAGGCTGCGCCGAAACGTGGGCAAATCCGCGGAATGGCCGCGTCGGGGAGGTGGTGATCTCGAACTTCGACAGTGAGGGAGGTGGTGATCTCGAACTTCGACGGTGAGGGAGGTGGTGATCTCGAACTTCGACGGTGGGGGAGGTGGTTATCTCGAACTTCGGTGGTGGGGGAGGTGGTTATCTCGAACTTCGACGCCAGCGGTATTCCAGCTCCGGCCGGCCGGGGGAGCCGTGGCGCGGGGCCTTCGTGGCAGAGCCGGTTTCGCACAGGTGGTCCAGGTAGCGTCTGGCTGTAACGCGGGACATGGCCAGCCCTGCACCAACCTCAGTGGCTGACGCAGCCGCCGGTGCCGCGCGCAGCCAGTCGGCCACGGCCGACAGCGTCTCGTTGAGCATCCCCTTGGGCAGCGCCAGCTTTCCGCTGGGCCGCAGCTTCGCAAGGGCCCGGTCGATGGCATCCTGCGTGGTGACGGAGCTGTCCGCCAGCGCCGAGTGGTAGCTGCGGTAGCTTTCCAGCTTGTCCCGGAACGCGGCGAACGTGAACGGCTTGATCAGGTACGCGGTGATGCCCAGGGCGATAGCCGAACGCACCACCTGAAGTTCCTGCACGGCCGTAATCGCCACGACGTCGGGAACCAGGCCGAGTCCGTGGATGCGGCGCAGCAGGTCCAGCCCGTGCCCGTCGGTCAGGTTCATGTCCAGCAGCACCAGCTGGATGGCCGGGGTGGCGGGGTCGTTGAGGACGGCCAGCGCTGCGCCCATTCCCCCGGCGGTGGCCGCCACCTCGAAGCCGTCCAGGCGCCGTACGTAGTCGGCATGGGCGGCCAGGGCGATGGGTTCGTCGTCCACCACCAGCACCCGGATGGGCAGGCCGGCGCTCATGCCTGGTCCCCTTTCGAGGCCAGGGCACCGAGAGGCACGACGGCGGTCATGACGGCGCCGCCGTCGTTCTCGGCTGAGAGCGTGCCCCCCAGGGCGGCGGTGGCGCGGCGGATCAGGGCCAGGCCGTAGCCGCGCCCGCCAAGGTCCTGGGACGCCTTCCCCGTGGTGCCGATCCGCCCCAAAACGTCCAGGTCCGTGGTGGGCAGGCCCGGCCCGTTGTCCGCCACGGTGATGGTGAGTTCCCCGTCCGCCACCAGCAGGTCGGCCCACACGGTGGGTGCTTCCGCCCGGCCTGCGGCCGCATCGATGGCGTTGTCCACCAGGTTGCCGAGCAGGGTTACGAGTTCGCGGGCATCGAGGAGTCCCGGCGGCAGCGTGCCTGAACCGCTGAGTTCCAGGGCCACCCCGCGTTCCTGGGCCTGGGCGGACTTTCCCACCAGGAGGGCGGACAGGAAGGGCTCGTCCAGTGTGCCCACAAATTCGCCGCCGAGCCGGACGGTGTCCGAGAGGTCCGCCGTGGCAAAATCCAGGGCCTCCCGCGCGCGGTCCAGTTCGATGAGGGAAATGATGGCGTGGAGCCGGTTCGCGTGTTCGTGGGTTTGGGAACGGAGGGCCTCCACGAGGGTTTGGGTGCTGCTGAGGCTGCCGGCCAGAGCCGTCAGCTCGGTGTGGTCGCGCAGCGTCGCCACGGCCCCCGCCCGGACATTCGTGCCGGGCGCCAGTGCAGGGCGCTGGCTGACCACCAGCAGGCGGTCGCCCGCCACGTGGACTTCGTCGGTGGCACTGCGGCCGCTTCGCAGCAGTTCCTTGAGCGGCTCGGGCAGTGCCAGGCCGTCCAGCTTCGGTCCGGCGTCGGACACCCTCCTGTGCCAGCCCCGCCTGTGTCCGGCCACCTTGTTTCCTGCGCCGTTGTGTCCGGCCCGCCGGGGAGGGGCACCCGCCGTCGTCCTTCCTCCGGGCCCGTCGGTGCCGGCCTCCATGCCCAGCAGCAGGGCGGCGTGGTCGTTGTAAAGCACCAGGGAGCCGCGGGTGTCCACCAGGACCAGGCCCTCGCGGACCGAATGCAGCACGGACTCGTAGTAGGCAAACAGCTGCCCCAGTTCCTCCGCCCCCCAGCCGAGCGTCACCCGCTTGAGGTAGCGTCCCAGCAGCCAGGACGCGAGGGACCCGGCCAGCAGCAGTGCCGCAGCCAGCCCCAGGACGTCGGGCAGCTTGGCGGACACCAGGACCTGGACGTTGCTGACTGTCACGCCGGCGGCCACCATGCCCTTCACGGTCCCCGCCGGGTCCTTGATGGGCACAATCACACGGACGGAGGGGCCGAGGGTACCTGCCGTCGTTTCAAAGTACGTCGCGCCTGCCTGCGCCTGGGCGATGGAGCCCACATACGGCTTGCCGATCTCCGCCGGGTTGGGGTGGGTCCAGCGGATTCCGTGCGGATCCATGACGGTGATGAAGTCGACGCCCGCATCATGCATGACCGCCACGGCGTAGGGCTGCAGGGTGCCGGAGGGGCTGGGGGACTCTGCCGCCGCGAGCACCATGGGGGAGTCGGCCAGGGCGGTGGCGATGGACAGCATGCGCTGGCGGGTCTGGTCATAGGTGCGGGAGCCGGCGTCGACCACCATCACCGACGCCACTCCGGCGGTCAGGAGCAGCACAAAAAGCAGGTTGGCCGTGAACAGCCTGCGCGCAATGCTCCACCTGCGCCAAAACATCAAGTTCCCCTTTGTGCGACCAATATGAACGCAACGGTGAGATAAGTCACTGTGCCGGGCAATCTTATGTGAGGCGGATCGCACGCCGCACCTACCAATGCTAATCACCAAAGATCACAAGGAGTGACAATGAGCTCTCAACGGGGAGGGACAGCCGCCATGGCAAAGCCCGCACGGCGCAAGATGGACAAGACCCACTGGCTGTACGTCGCGGTCATCGCGGCCGTGGTCCTGGGTGCGGCAATCGGCCTGCTGGCCCCCGAGGTGGGGAAGTCGCTCAAGCCGCTGGGCACCATGTTCATCGCCCTCATCAAGATGGTCATCGCCCCCATCATTTTCTGCACCATCGTGCTGGGCGTGGGGTCCATCGCCAAGGCGGCCACCGTGGGCAAGGTGGGCGGGCTGGCGCTGATCTACTTCATGGTGATGTCCACCGTGGCGCTCGCCATCGGCCTGGTGGTCGGCAACATCATCCACCCCGGCGCGGGCCTGCACCTGCAGCCGTACAAGACGGCCGCCGCGTCCGCGGACAACGGCACCGTCAAGTTCCTCCTGGACATGATCCCCGGCGACATCCCCGTGCTCCCCACCCTGGTGCTGGCCCTGCTGGTCGGCTTCGCACTCCAGTCCCTGGGCAAGGCCGGCGAGCCTGTGCTCAATGCCGTCAAGAACATCCAAAAGGTGGTCTTCAAGCTCATGATGATGATCATGTGGGTTGCCCCGGTCGGCGCGTTTGGTGCCATTGCCGCCGTCGTCGGCGCCACCGGCTGGGCCGCGATCGGCTCGATGGCAATCCTCATGGGCGCGTTCTACCTGACCTGCGCGCTGTTCATCGTGGTCATCCTCGGCTCCATCCTGCGTGTGGTCACCGGCCTGAACATCTTCTCCCTGATGCGCTACCTGGCCCGCGAATACCTGCTGATCTTCGCCACGTCCTCCTCCGAGTCCGCCCTGCCGCGACTCATCGCCAAGATGGAACACGTGGGCGTCTCCAAGCCCGTGGTGGGCATCACCGTTCCCACCGGCTACTCCTTCAACCTTGACGGCACCGCCATCTACCTGACCATGAGCTCGCTGTTCATCTCCACCGCCATGGGCATGCCGATGAACCTCGGTGAGCAGATCGGCCTGCTGGTGTTCATGGTGATCGCCTCCAAGGGCGCCGCCGGTGTCACCGGTGCCGGCCTGGCCACCCTTGCCGCGGGCCTGGCCGCCCACAAGCCGATCCTGCTCGACGGCATGGGCGTGATCGTGGGCATCGACAAGTTCATGTCCGAATGCCGCGCCCTCACCAACTTCACCGGCAACGCCGTCGCCGCCCTGCTGGTGGGCAAGTGGACCCACGAGCTCGACGTCGAACAGGCCCGCGCCGTGCTTTCCGGCCGCGCCCCCTTCGACGAGCTGTCCCTGGACATTGACGGACACTCTGCCGGGCATGACGCCGGCGCCCCCGCAGCCCGCGACGACGAGCGGGTTCCCGTCGCGGTGTAGTCCCGTAGCTGCAAGAATGCGGGCGGCCACCTTGGTTGAAAGGTGGCCGCCCGCTTTTTTGTGCTGTGAGGTTCGACGCCGGCGCGCGGCTACTTTTCCACGGGCACCGGGGGCAGCCCGAACAGGCCGCCGGACTTGGCGGACTTGGGCTTGCGCACATGCGTTCCCCAGGCGAAGGCCAGCAGGGTCAGGCCCAGCTGCGCGGGGAATGCCACGAACGGCACGCCGCCTGAAATCAGGCAGATCAGCACGGGCAGCAGGGAGATGAGGGTGAGGTCCGGGCCCACCAGGAACGCCCGGACGGCGCCGGTGGGAATGGGGCCGGAAGCGGAGGCGATGGCCGGCATGTTCCAGTCCGGGGCCGGCCGGAAGGCGGCCCGCAGCGTGGCGGCACCCAATGCCGGGCCTGCCAGCACGGCCAGCACCAACAACGACGGCGAACCCACGCCCAGGGCCAGCAGCAGCCCAAAGCACACCGCCGCCCACACCGTCATGCCCACGGCCGGCAGCACGTAGTGCACCCGCCGGACAATTCGCGCCGGCAGCGGCATCAGCATGTCGACGGCGGGATTGCCGTTGGCGAACCGCGCGGTGGCGCCAAGGGATGTCGCGGCGAAGTGGGCGCACAGGTACAGCACCACGGCAATCAGCACGGCGTTGCCCAGGAACTCGACGGCGGCCAGGCTGGCCGGAATGGCGGCCAGCACCAGCACCCGCAACAGGGAAACAGGGGAGCGCAGGGCCATGGTGGCATGGGTGCTCAGGAGTGTCTTGACGCTGCGGGAAAACACCGTCCCGCCATGGAAAACCAGCCGCAGCCGCACCCGTGACGTGCCCGAGGAGGTGCCGCCGCCCAGCGACTTGGACAGCTCGGAGGCATCCATGGACATGAGCGAGCCGGCCACGTAGGCGCCGGCCGCCGCACTGGCCTTCAGCTGCGCCGTGGTGATCCGCTCCAGGTTCCACCAGACGGCGGCCAGCAGCAGCAGGGCAAACAGCACCATGACCAGCGGCCACATGGCGCCCCCGGCCACCAGGAGGGGCCAGCTGGTGGGCAGGTACTCCAGCCAGGCTGTCTGGGCGCCCGTGATGGCGGAGGCGCCGGCGTCGTTGTTGTAAAGGGCCGTGGCCACCAGCGTCAACGGGGCAACCAGCGTCACCACGCCCACCAGGTTTTTGACCCACTTGCCTGAGTTGGTGACCTGGCACCAGGCGGCGATGCCGAACAGGAGCCAGCCCAGCCCGATCCCGCACAGCGTGGCCAGGGCAATCCGGCCCGGCGACGGCTCGGCGGCCATGCCGAGGGCCATCGGCACCACCACCACGACGGCGGCCGCCGCCGGCCAGACCAGCGACTTGAGGAATCCGGGTTGGATGAAGCCGCGGCGCCGGACGGGCAGTCCCAGCCACCAGGCCGTCTGCGGAACAGTCATGGTGATGGGCCCAACGGTCATTTCCACCGCAAGCAGGGCCGCGGCGAGGGTGAGCAGCACCGTGGCGCTGGCCTGCAGGAGCGTGACGGAGTGGAACCCCGGTGCCACGGCGGAGGCGTTGAGCACGGAAACGTGCCCCACCCCCAGGCTGTTGCGCAGCCCCACAATGATGGCGCCGGCCATGGTGAGCAGGGTCAGGCCGCCCAGGACAAAGGTGTAGGCCTCGGAGACCAGTTCCATGATGCCGCCCTCGGTGCGGCTGAGCCCCACCTTGAAGGTGTATTGGCGGATTTCCCTTGCGCTGAAGCGCTGGCTGGTTTGCATTGTCATGGGAATCTATTCCGCGTGCGGGTTTTCGGAGGCGATGGCCGCGGCCGCCTGGGCGGGGGTCATGGGGTGCACGGTGTCGGCGATGAACAGGGCCTTGGTGGCCACCGTGGTCAGGAATTCGGGGTCGTGCGTGACCACCAGGAGGGCCAGGCCGGCGTCGACTTCCGCGCGCAGCCGCGTGGCCAGGCGGTGGCGCATGGCCGTGTCCAGGCGCTGCTCCGGTTCGTCGAGCACCAGAAGGGAGCGGGGCCGAACGAAGGCCGAGGCCAGCAGCATGCGCCGCCGCTGCCCGGAGGAAAGGTTGTAGGGCCGGGACGTGGCCAGGGCCTTGAGGCCGAAGAATTCCAGCTCCGAGGCAATGACCTCCTCCACGTCCTCCACGCCATGCCCGGCTGACACAATGGCCAGGTGTTCCTCCACGGTCAGTGCCGGGAAGAACGCGTCGTCGTCGAACACCACGGCCACTTCCCGGCGGAAATCCAGGGTCCTGTCATCGACTTTGGCGCCATGGATCAGGGCAGTGCCGGAAACCGCCTCCA
The DNA here is from genome assembly GCF_025548615.1 of Arthrobacter sp. A2-55. NCBI lineage: Bacteria > Bacillati > Actinomycetota > Actinomycetes > Micrococcales > Micrococcaceae > Arthrobacter > Arthrobacter sp. A2-55. The sequence goes on from NZ_JAJLOZ010000004.1 coordinate 26,236, forward strand.
GCTGGCCCACCACGGTTTTCACCACGGTGGACTTGCCTGCGCCGTTGGGCCCCACGAGGGCCAGGGCCTGCCCCGACTGCAGGCTGAAGCTTGCCACCCCGCACACGGACTTGGTCCCGTAGCCGGCCTGGAGTTTTTCGGCGCGCACCACGTCCTTGCGCTGTGAAGAAGGTTTCTTGGGGGAATTCGTTGCTTTGCTCATCGCTTTGAAGTATATGCGCGGGCGCCAACGTTCAGCCTCAAGTTGAGGGTCAAGGCTCAAATCCAAAGTGGCCAAATGTGCGAAAAATTGCCCCGGCCAACCGGTAACGTAGGGTGTGGCAGCGGTGAACCAGGCTGTACATCAACAAAGCGGCGAAAGTGTGGACTGATAGGTGAGCAACGAGCAGGGTTCAACAACTCTTGAAGGCGTGGACATGGATGACGCCGTCATGGGACCCACCGGACGCCCCCTGACCGACTTCCCCGAGCCCCCCGTGCTGTCCTCGCACGGCCCGGCCCGCGTCATTGCCATGGTCAACCAGAAGGGCGGCGTGGGAAAAACAACGTCGACCATCAACCTGGGTGCTGCCCTTGCCGAGGCCGGGCGCAAGGTATTGCTGGTGGACTTTGACCCCCAAGGCGCCCTGTCCGCCGGGCTGGGCACCAACCCCCACGAACTGGACCTGACGGTTTACAACGTGCTGATGGACCGGAAAGTGGACATCCGCGACGCCATCCTGCACACCGAGATTGAAAACATAGACATTCTCCCGGCGAACATCGACCTGTCCGCGGCGGAAGTCCAGCTGGTCAACGAAGTGGCCCGCGAACAGGTCCTGGCCAGCGCGCTGCGCAAGGTCGAGGACAACTACGACGTGGTCCTCATTGACTGCCAGCCCTCCCTGGGGCTGCTGACCGTCAACGCCCTGACCGCGGCCCACGGCGTCATCATCCCGCTGATCTGCGAGTTCTTTGCACTCCGTGCCGTGGCCCTGCTGGTGGAAACCATTGACAAGGTCCAGGACCGGCTGAACCCCGGGCTGCAGGTGGACGGCGTCCTCGCCACCATGTATGACGCCCGCACCCTCCACGCCCGCGAAGTGCTGGCCCGCCTGGTGGAGGCCTTCGGCGACAAGGTCTTCGAGACCGTCATCAAGCGCACCATCAAGTTTGCCGACGCCTCGGTGGCCGCCGAACCCATCACCACCTACGCCGGCAACCACCAGGGTGCCGATTCCTACCGCCGCCTCGCCAAAGAGCTGATCGCCCGTGGCGGCGCACCCTAAGCTGGACGTCCACGAAGAGGGCGCGGGGATCGCGCCAAGCGCAGCTTCCGAACGGGAAGGCTCCGAACGGATTGGTTCCGCGGCGGACGGTTCTGAACGGGACACTTCCGGCAAGGCGCGTTTTGAGGTGCGCCTGGACAACTTCACCGGCCCGTTTGACCTGCTGCTGAGCCTGATTTCCAAGCATGAAATGGACATCACGGACGTGGCCATCGCCACTGTCACGGATGAGTTCATCAGCTACCTCAAGGCGCTCCAGGAGCTGGGGGAGGAGTGGGCGCTGGATGAGGCCAGCGAATTCCTGGTCCTAGCCGCCACCCTCCTGGACCTCAAGGCCGCCCGGCTCCTGCCCGCCGGGGAAGTCGAGAACGACGACGACCTGGCCCTCCTGGAGGCACGCGACCTGCTGTTCGCGAGGCTGCTGCAATACAAGGCATTCAAGGACGTGGCCGGGCTGATGGGCGCAGAGCTGGAGCGGGAGGCCCTGCGCTTCCCCCGGCTGGTGGGCCTGGAGCCGCACTTTGCCGCACTCCTGCCCGAGCTTGTGTGGCGCCACACGCCGGAGGAATTTGCCGCCCTTGCAGCCGCCGCCATGGCCCCGCGGGAGGCCCCTGCCACCGAGGTGGGCCTGTCCCACCTGCACGTGCAGCCCGTCAGCGTCCGCGAGCAGGCGGCCATCATCACGGCCATGCTGACGGCGGGCATGCCCGACGACGGCGACCCCGCCGCGGCAGGCTGGACCGGACACCCGCTGTCCTTCCGAACCCTGAGCGCCGACGCCGCGAACCCGCTGGTGGTCATTGCCCGCTTCCTGGCCCTTCTGGAACTCTTCCGCGATGCCGTGGTGACCTTTGACCAGGCCAGCCCGCTGGGGGAGCTGCTGGTGCGCTGGAGTGCAGGCGCCCGCCACACGCTTCACACCGACAGCGACTTCGACGACGAAGACGGCGGCCAGCATTCCAGCCACGGCCAGCACCACGGCCCTAACCAGCATCCAGAAATGCAACCCGCGGAGGCGGCCCCATGAACGGTGGAAACGACCCGGCCACGGACGAAGTGGCCGCCAATGCCGGCACGCTCCATGCCGCACTGGAGGCAGTGCTGATGGTGGTGGAGGAACCCGTGCCAGAAGAGCAGCTGGCCGCGGTGGTGGGGCTGCCCACGGCGCAGGTGCGTGACGCACTCCACGAACTGGCGCGCGAGTACGACGGCTATACTAGGGACGGTGGCACTGTACCGGTGCGCGGCTTTGAACTGCGGCAACTTGCCGGAGGTTGGCGTGTTTATTCACGTCCCGCATATTCCGGGATCGTGTCACAGTTTGTTGTGGACGGCCAAACGGCCCGGCTCACGCAGGCGGCCTTGGAGACCCTGGCGGTGATTGCTTACCGCCAACCCGTCTCGCGGGCCCGGGTTTCCGCCGTCCGTGGCGTGAACGTGGATTCGGTGGTGAGGACGCTGGCGCAGCGCGGATTAATTGAGGAAGTGGGCACCGACCCGGTGTCAGGGGCATTCCTGTACCGCACCACAGCGTACTTTTTGGAACGTTTGGGGATTGGAAGCGTGGAAGAGTTGCCGCAAATCGCACAGCACTTGCCTGGTCTGGAAAACCTCCATGACTATATCGACGCCCAACTGTAGCAAGCCCCGCCCGATCAGCAATGCCCAACCCGGCCCCTGCAGCAGTCCTCGAGTTTATGGGGGCAGCCCACCTGAGCACGACAACTTTTTAGCATTAAGGAAAAACACATGACACCGTCGCCCCGTTCCGGGAGCTCTTCCGGAAACAACCAGCCGCGAGGCGGCAATTCCCGATTCGGCGCGCCGCGATCCGGCGCCCCCAAGTCGGGCGGCTTCAAGGGAGCCGGAGCCCCGAAGTCCGACGGCGCGCCGCGAGCCGGTGCATCCCGGTCGGGCGCCCCGAAGTCGGGGGGCAAGTTTGGCGGCCCCAAGACCGGCGCAACCTCCGGGGCCAGCAAGTTCGGTGCCCGCGCCGCGGCCCGGTCCGGGACGGGTGCGGGAACCCGCAAGCCCTCGCAGACCGGAGCCCGCCCGTACAAGAACGACCAGTACGGCCGCAACTTGGGACCGGTCAAGAACCGTCCCACCGAGCAGAACCGCCGCCCTGAGCGCACCACTGACGACGTGGACATCCACAATGCCGAGGGCATCCGGCTGCAAAAGGTAATGGCCATGGCCGGTGTGGCGTCGCGGCGCCTGTGCGAGGACATGATCCTTGAAGGCCGTGTCCAGGTGGACGGCGTCACCGTCACCCAGCTGGGCCTGCGCGTGGATCCGGAAACCGCTGACATCGCCGTGGACGGCATGACCATCCAGACCAATGAATCAATGGTCTACATGGTCTTCAACAAGCCCAAGGGCGTGGTCTCCACCATGGACGACCCCGAGGGCCGCCCGTGCATCAGCGACTTCCTGAAGAAGCGCCAAACCCGTGAGCGCCTGTTCCATGTGGGCCGGCTGGACACCAACACCGAGGGCCTGCTGCTGCTGACCAACGACGGCGAGCTGTCCAACCGCCTCAGCCACCCGAAGTACGGCGTGCAAAAGACGTACTTGGTGCAGGTCCGCGGCCCCATGGCCCACGGCATTGGCGCGCAGCTGAAGGACGGCGTGGAGCTGGAGGACGGCTGGGCCAAGGTTGACTCCTTCCGCCTGGTGGATTCCACCCCGGGCCACGTGCTGGCCGAAGTGGTGCTGCACTCGGGCAAGAACCGTATTGTGCGCCGCATGTTTGACGCCGTCGGCTACCCGGTGGAGCGCCTGGTGCGTGTGAAGTTTGGGCCCATTGCGTTGGGCGACCAGCGCCAGGGCAGCATCCGCGTGCTGGGGCGCCACGAGGTGGGCCACCTGCTTGCAGAAGTGGGGATGTAGGCCGCGGATGAACCCTTCGCACTTGAACGGGCCCGTGCTGGTGCTCGGCAGCGGACTGCTGGGCGCCAGCATCGGTCTGGGGCTGCGGGCCCACGGCCTTGACGTGGTCCTTTCGGACCCGTCCCCGTCAGCACAGGCCGTGGCCGTCGACATTGGCGCCGGCCGTGCCTTTGACGACGCCGAAAACCTCAGCCCCGAACTGGTGGTGGTCGCGGCGCCGCCCGACGTCACCGCAGCGGTGGTGGCCGGTGCCCTGCAAAGGTACCCGGCCGCCGTCGTGGTTGACATTGCCAGCGTGAAGGTGGCAATTGCCCGGGAACTGGAAGACATTCTGGGCAGCGGCAGCGAGCTGCTGCACCGCTACGTGGGCACGCACCCCATGGCGGGCCGGGAGAAATCCGGGCCCGTGGCGGCGCGCTCGGAGCTGTTCAACTCGATGCCGTGGGTGCTCTGCCCCTCCGAGGCCAGCTCAAAGCATGCGGTGAAGGTGGCGCATTCGCTGGCCATTGACCTGGACGCGGTGGTGTTTCGCTTCACCCCTGACGAGCACGACGCCGCCGTGGCGCTGGTGAGTCACCTCCCGCAGCTCATGAGCTCCCTGGTGGCCAGCCGGCTCCAGGAAACACCTGCCCATGCCCTTTCGCTGGCCGGAAACGGGCTGCGCGACGTGACCAGGATTGCCGCCAGCGATCCGGCGCTCTGGGTGCAGATTCTGGGAGCCAACGCACCCAAGCTGCTCGAACTCATGCAGGGCGTCCGGGCGGACCTGGACAGGCTCATCAACACCCTCAGCGCGCCCACTGCACCCGGTGCGCGGCTGGACCTGGCGCAGCTGATGGCCGAGGGCAACGCAGGGCAGACCCGGATCCCCGGCAAGCACGGCGGCCCGGCGCAGCAGTATTCGTGGCTGACCGTGCTGGTGGACGACAAGCCCGGACAGATCGCCAAGCTGTTGACGGAGATTGGCGACATTGGCGTGAACGTGGAAGATTTGCGGCTTGACCACTCGGCCGGGGTGCAGGTGGGCATGGTGGAACTTTCCGTCGTGCCGTCGAAGCGCCTGAGCCTGGTGGAGGACCTGACGGAACGCGGTTGGAAGGTAATTTTGTGACGGACATGTATGTTTCATTCCCGGAGCCCGTGGCGGCCGTGGAAGTGCTGCGCCAGGGCAAGCCGCTGGTCGTGGCCATTGACGGGCCGTCCGGGTCCGGGAAGTCCAGCGTCAGCAAGGCCGTGGCCAAGCGGCTGGGCCTGGCTTTCCTGGACACGGGGGCCATGTACCGCGCCGTGGCGTGGCACTGCCTCAACGGCCGCATCAACCTGGAAAACGCCGCCGCCGTGGAAGGCGCAGCGCGCACCATCGGGTTGGAACAAAGCCTCACCCCGGACGGCGAGTACATCAAGGTCAACGGCATCAATGTCACCGGCCCCATCCGCACCCCCGAAGTCACGGCCGCCGTCAGTGCCGTCGCCACGAACCTGGGCGCCCGCGCCGAACTGGTCCGGCGCCAGCAGGACATCATTGCCAAGTCCGGTGCCCGCATTGTGGTGGAGGGCAGGGACATCACCACGGTGGTGGCCCCGCACGCCGAGGCCCGGCTGATCCTCACGGCCAGCGAGGAAGCGCGCCTGCGCCGCCGCGGCCTGCAGCTGGGCGGCGCCCAGACCGATGCGCAGTTGCGAGAACTTGTCCTGGCCAGGGACGCCCGCGATTCCACCGTGGTCGAGTTCCACCAGGCCGCCGACGGCGTGTTCACCGTGGACTCCTCCGAGCTGGACTTTGCCGAGACGGTTTCCGCCGTCCTGACCGTGGTGCGCCGGGCCGTAAACGAGGGCCCCGCTGCATGAACAGGACGACGGCGGCACGCGGCGGGGCGCTGCGCGTCCTGTCGGCGGCCCCGCCCCGCTGGAAGACGCGCTGGAGCCGCCCCCTGGGCCGGATCCTTGACCACGTGGTGTACCGCACCGCGGTGTCCGGCCGGGAAAACATCCCGGCCACTGGCCCCGTCATCTTTGCCGCCAACCACCTGAGCTACCTCGACGGGCCCGTCATGGTGGGTGCCGCCAGCCGGTACATGCACGTGATGGTCCGCCACGACATGTTCAAGGGCTTCCTGGGCTGGGTGCTCCACAGTTCGGGGCAAATTCCGGTCAACCGGGCCGGCGACAGGTCCGCCCTCCAGTTTGCCAAGGGCGTGCTGGACCGCGGCGACTGCGTCGGCATCCTGCCGGAGGGCACGCGCGGCACCGGGGATGCCGCCACCATGAACGGCGGGGTGGCGTGGCTGGCGCTGAACTCGGGCGCCGCCGTCGTTCCCGTTGCCATCCTCGGCACCCGCCGGGGGCACGAACACCGCAACACCATTCCCCGCCCGCGTCGCCAGCTGTACGTGGTGTTTGGGGAGCCGCTGGAGATTGGCCGCGAACCGGGAGTTTCCGGGCGTGTTTCAATGGACAGGGCAAGCGAAAAAATACGGCTTCGGCTGGCAGCGCACATTGCGGCTGCCACGGCCGCCACAGGGCAGGAACTGCCTGAGGACGGCCACCCCACTTCAAAGCACAAAGGACAGCAACCATGAGCGACCCACAGTCTGCCACGCACCCCGGCGAGGGTGAGCTTGGTCACCAGGATTACGTGCCCACCGGTACCGACCATGTTGCCGAAAGGCTCGCGGAAATCTCCGATGAGGACGCCGAGGCGCGCGCCGCGGGCCTGCTGGCTGGCCTGTCCAACTATGAGCTTGATGACGAGGACGCCGCGCTGCTGGCCGGCGGGTTCGACGACGGCACCTCCGAGGATGCCCTGCGCCAGGACCCGGTGCTCGCCATTGTGGGACGCCCAAACGTGGGCAAGTCCACGCTGGTGAACCGCATCCTGGGCCGCCGCGAGGCCGTGGTGGAGGACACTCCCGGCGTGACCCGCGACAGGGTGCAGTACACGGCCAACTGGAACGGGCGCGATTTCACCGTGGTGGACACCGGCGGCTGGGAACGGGACGCCCGGGGCATTGACCTGCGCGTGGCCGAACAGGCTGAGATCGCCGTGGAAATGGCCGACGCCGTGTTGCTGGTGGTGGACGCCATTGTGGGCATCACCTCCTCCGACGAGGCCATTGTGAGGATGCTGCGCAAGGCCAAAAAGCCTGTCATCCTGGCCGGCAACAAGGTGGACGACATTGTGCAGGAGGCCGACAACGCGTCGCTGTGGGGCCTTGGCCTGGGGGAACCGTACCCGGTTTCAGCCGTCCACGGGCGCGGCGTGGCGGACCTGCTGGACAAGGTCATGGACACCCTGCCGGAATTCTCCGCCGTCGCCGGCGTGGAGCGCACCGGCGGGCCCCGGCGCATTGCCCTCATTGGCCGCCCGAACGTGGGGAAGTCGTCGCTGCTGAACAAGCTGGCGGGCTCCGACCGTGTGGTGGTGGACAATGTTGCCGGCACCACGCGCGACCCGGTCGATGAATTGATTGAGTTGGGGGACCGCACCTGGCGCTTTGTGGACACGGCAGGCATCCGCCGCCGCCAGCACATGGCCCAGGGTGCCGACTTCTACGCCTCGCTGCGCACACAGACAGCGTTGGAGAAGGCCGAAGTGGCCGTTGTGCTGCTGGCCGTGGATGAAATCCTCAGCGAGCAGGACGTGCGCATCCTCCAGCTGGCCATCGAATCCGGCCGCGCCCTGGTGCTGGCGTTCAACAAGTGGGACCTGCTGGACGACGAGCGCCGCAAGTACCTGGAACGCGAAATTGAGCAGGACCTGGCGCATGTGGAGTGGGCGCCGCGGGTGAATATTTCCGCCAAAACCGGCTGGCACAAGGACAAGCTGGTGCCCGCGCTGGACCTGGCGCTGGAGAACTGGGACCGCCGCATCCCCACGGGCCGCCTCAACGCGTTCCTGGGCGAGCTGGTTTCCGAGCACCCGCACCCTGTCCGTGGCGGCAAGCAGCCGCGCATCCTCTTCGGCACCCAGGCCTCCAGCCGCCCGCCGAAGTTCGTGCTGTTCACCACCGGCTTCCTGGATCCGGGCTACCGCCGCTTCATCACCCGCCGCCTGCGCGAGACGTTTGGCTTCGAGGGCACGCCCATCGAGGTCAGCATGCGCGTGCGTGAAAAGCGAAGCCGCAAAAAGTAGCATCCTGAGAGCCCCGTCACAGGCGGAATGGTCACTCCGACCTTTTTTATGGGGTAAGCTTTTTCAGGTGGTTCGGCCACGGGAGATGTCTTCCGGAAGCTGAACTTTCGGGCTGTAGCGCAGCTTGGTAGCGCACTTGACTGGGGGTCAAGGGGTCGCAGGTTCAAATCCTGTCAGCCCGACCGTACAGATGAGGCAGTGTCCGCAAGGACACTGCCTCATCTGTTTAAGATGCTTCCATGGAGCCTAGCTCCGCACCTTGCGTGCCGCACCGGAGAGCTGCCCTGCGTCCAGGGCAAACAAGTCCCGGGAACCGGCGGTGGCCGCGCCCAGCAGGCTGGCACACTGGGGCAGCAGCTGTTCGGCGTAGAAGCGCGCCAGCACCAACTGGCTTTCGGCAAGCCCGGCGTCGCCCGTGGCCGGCGCCGCCAGGGCAGCGCGGGCCAGCATCCAGGCCCCCGTGCACAGGCCCCACATGCGCAGGTACGGCGTGGAACCGGACAGGGCCGCGTTGGGGTCGCCAGGGCCGGTGCGCACCATCCAGCGGGTGGCCTCCTCGAGGGCGTCGAACTGCCTGCCCAGTTCCACCCGGATGGGGTCAAACTCGGTGCCGGCGTCCGCCAGCTGCGGTTCAATCTCGCGCATGGTGCCCAGGAACTCCAGCATTGACGAGCCGCCGCGCACGCCCAGCTTCCGGCCCACCAGGTCGGCGGCCTGGATGCCGTTGGTGCCCTCGTAAATTGCGGCGATGCGGATGTCGCGCAGGTGCTGGGCTGCCCCGGTTTCCTCTATAAAGCCCATCCCGCCGTGGATCTGGAGTGCCAGCGAAGTCAGCTCATTGCCCAAGTCGGTGCCGAACGACTTGCAGATGGGGGTGAGTATGCCCACGATCTCGTCGGCGCGGCTTCGAACGGCCGGGTCCGGGTGATGGGTGCTGATGTCCACATAGCTGGCGTCGAGCAGCATGAGGTAGCGCATGGCAGCCACATGGGCGCGCTGGGTCATGAGCATCCGGCGAACGTCGGGGAAATCGATAATGGGGGAGCTGGCGCCGTAAGCACCGGCGGCCAGTCCCTGCCGGCGCTCCTGCGCGTAGGCGAGGGACTGCTGGTAGGCCCGTTCGGCCACGGCCAGGCCCTGCACCCCAACACCCAGCCGGGCGCTGTTCATCATGACAAACATGATGCGCATGCCCTTGTTCTCTTCCCCGATGAGGTAGCCGGTGGCATTTTCGTAGGAAAGCACGCAGGTGGGGGAGGCGTGGATGCCCATCTTGTGTTCCAGCGAGACGGTCTCCACCGTGTTTCGCGCGCCAAGGGAGCCGTCGTCGTTGACCAGGAACTTGGGCACGATGAAGCAGGAGATGCCGCGGGTGCCCTCCGGGGCGCCGGGCGTGCGGGCCAGCACCAGGTGCACAATTTGTTCAGCCATGTCGTGGTCGCCGTAGGTGATGAAAATCTTCTGGCCCGTAATGGCATAGCTGCCGTCCCCCTGCCGGACTGCGCGCGTGGTGAGGGCGCCGACGTCGGACCCGGCCTGGGGCTCGGTGAGATTCATGGTGCCGGTCCACTCGCCCGTGACCATCTTGGGCAGGTAGCGTTCCTTGAGGGCGTCGTCGCCATAGTGGAGCAGGGCCTCGATGGCGCCCTGGGTGAGCAGGGGGCACAGCGAGAACGCCATGTTGGCGCTGGTGATGAGCTCCTGGATCACCAGCCCCACCGTGCGCGGGAACCCTCCTCCGCCGTATTCCTCAGGCAGCGGAACCGAGCCCCAGCCTGCCTCCACGTACTGGCGGTACACCTCCTTGAAGCCGTCGGGTGTGAGCACCGTGCCATCGGGCTGGAGCCGGGAACCCTGGGTGTCGCCCGTGCGGTTCGTCGGCGCCACGGCCGCGGCCATGAAGTCACCGCACTGCTCAAGAAGTTCGACGACGGTGTCAAGGTCGGCGTGTTCAAATCCGGGCAGTTTCGCGATGTCCGGGTACCCGACAACGTGCTCCAGGGCGAAGGAAATGTCGGCAAGGGGAGGCTGGTATTGGTCCATAATTGTCAGCGTACCCCGGGGCGGAGCTGCGGAACAGGATTTTGTTACTTGCCGGTAATGTTTCCCGGGTCACAGCGTGAAACGGGGGCCAATGGCGGAGCTTTAGTGAAAGTTTGCGTTGGCATACAGCAGCAGTGCCACCATGAAGGCATAGAAGATTCCCGTGCACAGTCCAATGATGGCCAGGACGCGGCTGGCCGTGGAATGCACCGGCTTGTGGGTGACCAGGCCGACAATGCAGAAGACGATGGCCGTGCCGGTCAGGAAGTAACCGGCATTGGGAATGACGGACAAGGGGAGCGCGGCCGCTGCGGCGATGAAACCGACCATGGCGAACGGATTTGGCTTCCGCGCCTGGCGGGGGAGACCGTAATGCGGCACGCCGGACCACGCGCGGCCGTCCCACCAGCGAAAAAAGCGGGGATCGTGTGCATCCGGGTACCATCCAGGCGCGGGGCCGGCTGGATTCCACGGGGGCGGTTGCGTCAAAGGGCTGCTCCTAGCCGGATTCATGATTGGCCGGTTTGATGAATTGCTTCAGCGACGAGTATTACACGCCGTGTGGTCAGTGCGCCTCCGCCGCCAGCAATTCCTCCCAGGTCTTGACGCCGGTGGCGTGGTCCGGCGTGAGGATTGCCCCGGCCCGGACGGCGGCGGCTGCCTTTCCCGGCATGCGAAATGGCACAAAGAGGCGGTGCCGGTGCATGGCTGCCAGGTATCCGCGGACCAGCTCGTCGGTGAGGTACGCTGTGGGGCCGCCCATTTCCTCAACCAACCCGGCCGGCTCGCCGAGAGCCAGTTCCACGAGCCTGGCTGCCACTTCGTCCACGGCGACCGGCTGGAAACGCGAGCCCGTGGGCGCCGGGATCACCGGCGACTTGGCGAGCTGCCTGGCCACCAGCAACATCGATTCCAGGAACTGGGTGGCCCGCAGGATCGAGTGGGGGACCCCGGATTCTTCCAGCACCTGTTCGGCGGCGCGCTTGGCGGCAAAGTAGCCAAAGGCCATCCGGTCCAGCCTGCCGGTCACAGGTACCCGGTCCGCGCCAACCACCGAAATGTAGACAATGTGGCGTGTTTCGGCTCGCTCTGCGGCGGCAACGAGCGTGCGCGTCATGGCTTCGTCACCCTTGGCGCTGCCGGCGCAATGGACCACGGTCCCCACTCCGGCCAGGGCCGCATCGATGCCGGCACCCGTGGTGAGATCGCCCGGAACCAGCGTGGCGCCGCCGGGCCCGGCCTTGCTGTGCGTCAGGACCCGGACAGGGGCACCCGCCTCGAGCAGCCGGGCCACCACCCGGGCACCGAGCCGCCCCGTGCCGCCCGTGACAAGAATTGGCAATGACATGGCGTTTCCTCCTCGCAGGCCTGCCGGGCCGTCAATGTTAGTGTTTACTAAGCGTAGGTTAGTATTTACTAACAGGGAAGGGGTGGCTGTGAATCCAACACGTGAGGCAATTCTGGACGGGGCGTTGGCTGTCATGCGGGACAGGGGGCTGGCGCGCACCACCACCAAGGAGATTGCCCGCGCCAGCGGTTGCTCCGAGCCCCTGCTCTACCGCCACTTTGAGGACAAGATTGCACTCTTCCTGGCCGTGCTGGCCGAGCGGCTGCCCCCCGTTCGCGTGCTGGGGGACGGGGCTGCCGGCCTCGCCGGGCACGGCCTGCTGGAGGAAAACCTGCGCCTGGTGGTGGCCGAGCTGACCGCCTTTTACCTGACAGTGCTGCCGATCGGAATGTCCATCTTTTCCGACAACGAACTGCTGGCCCGGCACAGGGATGCCGTCGAGGCACACGGCACCGGACCGGAAATCATGAGCCTGGGAGTTGGAAAATACCTGGCTGATGAACAAGCTGCCGGGCGCATCCGCCCCGGGGCGCCGCTGGATGGCGCAGCGCTGGCGCTGACGGGGGCCGCGATGCATCGAGCTTTCCTGTGGAGCTTTCACGCCAGGGCGGGTGAGCCCGGCCCCTCCCGGCAGCGCATCCGCGACGTGGCCGCGGAGGTGGTGGCCGGCGTGCTGCCGTCGCTGCTCCCCGCGGCGTGAGGGAATGGCCGCTCAGTCCTCCCCGGGCGTTTCGGCGGCAGCCTTGACGGCGGCGAGGCGCCGGTCCCAGCCGTCGGCCAGTTCCCTCAGCCATTCCGCTGAGCGGTCCAGCTCGGCCCGGCGCACGGCGTAGAGGACCTCGCGCCCCGAACGCCGCGGCTCCAGCAGTCCCGCGCCGGACAGCACGCGCAGGTGCCGGTCCACCGCCTGCCGTGACATGGGCAGCGACGGCGCCAGCGCCGACGCCGACGCCGCGCCCCCCCGTGCCAGCATCAGGAGCAGCTGCTGCCGGTGGGGGTCGCCCAGGGCCGCAAACACGGGTGCCGTTGAGGTGGTGCTCATGGCTGCAGCGCCCATTTCAGGGCTGCCTCCAGTTCAATCCGCCAACCTTCCGTGTTTCCTTCAAACTGCCTGCGCCGCTCTTCCGCACTGACCCCCAGCGAATCGAAGCCGCTCTCCACGACTTGCAACACCACGCCGGAACCGGCGTCCTCGATCCGGAATTCAACCAAGGTGGTGGGGACGTCGTCACCGTCCCCCAGCCAGCGGAAGGCGGCATAGCGCGGCGCATCCAAGGCAACTGTCTTGATGCGGAAGGTGCCGTGAACAGGGTGGGTGACGACGTTGATGTCACTGCCTTCATCGAAGCCGCGGTCCTCCACCGTGCCGTCGTTGATCCACCACCCGGGGCGGCGGATGAGCTCCCACACCCTATCCGCGCTGGCGTCGATGCTGATTTCTCGTGCAATCCGGTCCGTGCTCGTTTCCATGATGATCTCCCTTGAAGTTGATCTGCAAACAAAGTCTTGCACCTCGCTGAAAGTAGTGCAACATTTTTGTTGCAATTGGACCGTCGCCGCCTTCGGGGCGGCGCTCGAATTGGTGCCTTGCCGGGCGTAGGCTCGGAGGCATGAGAGGACGAGCAACGATCATCGGGGCCGGCATCGCGGGGCTGGCCACTGCCCGGGCACTGGCCCTTGAGGGTTGGGACGTGGACGTGCGGGAAAGTGCCCCGGCGCTGCCCGGCACAGGCACCGTGCTGGGCCTGTGGCCCGCCGCGCTTGAGGCCCTGGAAGCCATCGGGGCGGGCCCGGCCGTGCGTGGCAGCGGCGTGCGGGTGGAAGCAGCGGCCACCACGGGGCTGCGGACCCCTGCCGGCAAAACGCTCATCGCCACCAACGGCGGCGGCAAGCTGCTGCTGATTCGCCGCCCGCTCCTCCTGGAAATACTGGCCGACGGCGTAGCCGTCACCTTTGGGGCCGAAGTGGCTGGACCGCGCGCCGTTGACGGTGCCGATGTGGTGATTGGCGCCGACGGCACCAACAGCCGCACCCGATTGGCGGTTTTTGGCGGGCAGTATGCTGCCCGGTCCCTGGGGGCTGTGGCGTGGCGCGGCACGGTTGAGGGTGCGGCCCGGAGCCACGGGGAAACGTGGGCGCCGGGAGCATTGTTCGGCATCTCGCCCGCAGGGCCCGACGCCACCAACTGGTATGCCTGCCTCAGCGCCGGCCAGCCGTTCGATCCGCCCCACCTGCAGCATCTGCGCGATGTGTTTGGCTCGTGGCGGACGGGACCGGCCGAGGTGCTGAAGAGGGTCACGGAGGCCGGCATCCTCCACCATGAACTGTTGGAGGTGCCCCGGTTGTCTTCCTACTCCTGCGGCCGGGTGGTCCTGGTGGGGGACGCGGCCCATTCCATGGCCCCGTTTCTTGGACGTGGGGCGTGCGAGGCCCTGGTGGACGGTGTCGCGTTGGGCCGGAGCCTGGGTGCATCCGCTTCCGTGGCCGACGGGCTGGCCGGCTACGACCGGGCACGGCGGGTGCGGACCCAGCGCCTGGTGGGCATCTCCCGGCTGGTGGGCCGGACCGCCATGATGCGGCGGGGCTTCCGCGAGCGCAATGCCGTTTTGCAGGCTGCCGGCGCCGTCATGGGAGCGGCGGGCTCCCTGAGGCGCCGCTGACTTCCGGTGCGGCCAGGACGCCCGATGCAGGCCTTTGGCAGGCAGGGCGGTAGTGTTCTTGGTAGCCACTGCGCTTTTCTCAAAGTCAGCCGTGGTCAGGCCTGTACAGCGATTCGCCGTCTCTGTGCGGGCCGACTTACTTTAACGGTGAGTGTCACATGCTGGCGCACGTTCCGGGCTGCGCGCTGACCGGCTGCCGCGTAATCTGGAAGGGAAGCTTTCTCTTCGCTCGGCACGGGATGGGAATGAATTATGGCCACGTTCACGGACCTTCACCACGGGGCGGCGCCGGTGCTGCTGCCCAATGCCTGGGACCTTGGCTCCGCACTCGCCTTTGCCGAAGCAGGTTTCGCTGCCGTGGGGACCACCAGCTTTGGCATCGCCGCCAGCTCCGGCCGGCCCGACGGCGGCCGGTCCAGCAAGGGAGCCACCCTTGCCCTTGCCGCTGAGTTGTGCCGCCTTCCCGTGTTCATCACCGCGGACATTGAGGACGGCTATTCCGACGACCCCGCCGAAGTGGCAGGTTTTGTGGCCGAATTGGACGCCCTGGGCGTTGCCGGGATCAACCTGGAGGACAGCACTGACGGGCACTTGGTCCCGCCCGCGCTGGCGGCGTCCAAGATTGCTGCCGTCAAGCGGGGAACCCCCGCCGTTTTCATTAACGCCCGGGTGGACAACTTGTGGTTCAAAGAACAGGCCACGATTGACGCCGTCCTGCTTCGTGCACGGGCTTACACCGACGCCGGGGCGGACGGAATATTTGTCCCCGGTCTTGCCGCCCCTGACGACATCAGGCGCGTCACGGCTGGGATCGGCCTCCCTGTCAACGTTTTGGCGCATCCCACCCTGACGGTTGCCGAGTTGGGGGAGTTGGGGGTGCGGCGGGTGAGCTCCGGCTCGCTGCCTTACCGCGCTGCGCTGGATGCTGCCGTCAATATTGCCAACTGCCTGCGTGGGGGCAAGGCGGTTCCGGCGGCGACTCCGTACTGGGACCTGCAGGCCCGCCTGGCCCGGTTCAGCGACGGCGCCGGCGGCTGAATCCGGTTAGCTGGAACCGGCCCAGTAGCCCAGGGCTGCGGCGGCCACGCACGCCACGATCGTGCCTAGGCCGCTGGCCAGGGAGGCGACCCACCGGCGTTCGCCCAGCAGCCGGACGGTTTCGTAGCTGGCGGTGCTGAAAGTTGTGTATCCGCCCAGGAATCCTGTGCCGAGAATCAGGCTCCACTGCGTGGGGAGAACTGATGCGCCCGCCAGCGCGGTCAGCAGGCCCAGCAGCAGCGAGCCGGAGACATTGATGGCAAACGTGGCCCACGGAAAGACAGTCCTGAACCGGCTGCGGACCAGCCCGTCCACGAGAAACCGGGCCGCTGCGCCAATCCCGCCGGCAACGGAGAGCGCCACAAATACCAGGGGCGTCATGCGCCGGCACTTTCCGGTGTTCCGGCCCCGGGAGCATTGACAGCGTGCGGGCGGAAAAGCGTGCCGAGCAGAATTCCGCCCCAGGTGGCCAGTGCGCCTACGAAAACTGTGCCGAGCGCCCAGCCCGCTGCCCAGCCCCACCCGGGCGACCCGGCGCCAGGGCCCATGCCGCCCGCGCCGATCCCCCCAAGCGCCAGCGTGCCGGCGGCCAAGGTGCTGTAGGTGGTGAAGCCGCCACAAAATCCCGTGCCCAGCAGCAGCCGCAGCGACGTCGCGCGGGCGTGGCCCGTTCGGGTCAGCCCTTCATACATGAAACCCAGCAGAAAGGCGCCGGACACGTTGGCGGCAAGCACGGCCCAGGGGAGCGGGCCGGTGCCCGCCATGAGCAGGATCAGCCCCTCCCTGGCCGCGGCGCCGGCCATGCCGCCCACGGCCACGAGTCCCAGCGACCTTGGGCGCAGGAATGCCGGCAAGGGCGCTGCCCTCATGGACGTCCGGCCGTGTGGCGGACAGCCTGCGCAGGGTGCCCGTGGTGGGTTGGCACCACCAGGACGGGGCGCAGCTGGCGGCGGGCCAGCCGCGTGGCAACCGAGTGGGCAAAGACTTCGCGCAAGGTGGTCCGGGCGTCGCCGTGTGTCCCGACCACAATCATGGCGGCATCAAGGGTGTCGGCGCAGTGGGCGAGGGCGTCCGCCACGTCCCCGGCCAGCAACACGGGGCGCCAGGCGGTCCCGAGGGGACCGAGCTGGCCGGCCAGTGCGGCGGCGAGGCCGGACGGGAAGGAGGCATCGGCGTCGTCCTCAAAATCGGGGTCGAGCGGGGCAGAGTCCATGGCGCCGTCAGGCGACTCGGCAAGCGGGTACCTGCCCGGGTTCACATAGGCGCACACCAGCTCGCCGTGGAGGGCGGCCGCCAGGACAGCCGCTTCCTGTGCCACGGCGGGGGACTGGCCGGGATAGACGCCGGCCACAATCCGGACCGGGGCGGACTGCTCCGGGTCCATTTAGGCCCCCGTAGTCCCGCCGGTTCCCCGGCGGTTGCTGCGCTCCGCTTCCCGGGCCGCCTTGTCGGCTGCCCGGGCGGCATCCTTGGCCGCACGGGCCTTTTTGGCCTCGTTCTCCCGCACCAGTTTTTCCGCGGCCTTCACCTGCCGGATCTTCCGTCCCCGGCGGAGCCACAGTCGGCCCAGCACAATGACGGCGACGGCGCACAGCACGCCCACCACCATGAACGACTGGCTCCAGGCGCCGAACCAGTTGGCCCCGCCGGTGTTCCAGATGGACAGTGCGTTCCTGGCCGAGCCGGTGGTGCCATGCAGTACGCCCAGGGTCAGCAGGTTGGGGATCGCCAGCAGCACGGCCAGCACCAGGATGACCACGCGAACCCACTTGTTCAGCTTGCGGCGGTGGGCCTGCCACGCCACCAGCACGGGCACAAAGGAAAAGGTGAAGCCGTAGAACATGCCAAGCGGAATGCTGTTGCCCAGCTGCGGGCCCACCTGGTTCTTGATGGAATTGGCCCAGGTCAGCGGAACCGTGGCGGAGGCGATGAGGTAGGCAATGAACAGCACCGCGGCGGCCGCCACGCCCAGGATGGTCCGCAGCAGCCAGACGGGCATCCGGCGCCGGCCTGCCCGGCCACCCGCGGGAGGCGGCTGCGGGGCGTTTTCCGGACTGTGTGCTCGGGATTCAGTCATGGAAGCATCATGTCATTACAGCCGTGAAGTGTGTTAGTACAAACGCCGAAATGCTCCAATTTCGGCTCGAATCCACCTTCGACTTGTCAAGAACGCCCACACACTAAAGACTGGACATGGCCAGTGGGCAGAACACCCGCAGACCGTTCCCTCTTTTGCTGTCAACTTCACATTCCACGCCCCCGCGTTGAACCCTGAAAGGTGCGCTTCCATGAGCAACATTCCCGCAGAACTGTCCTACACTGCAGAACACGAATGGGTTTCCGCCCCCAATGCCGACGGCGTGGTCCGTGTTGGCATCACCGACTTTGCGCAGGACGCCCTCGGCGATGTGGTTTACGTCCAGGTCCCTGACCTGGACACTGAAGTCAACGCCAACACTGTGGTTGGCGAAGTGGAGTCCACCAAGAGCGTCAGCGACATCTACGCGCCGCTGACAGGACGCGTCAGCGCCCGAAACGAGACCCTTGACACGGATCCGGCCTTGATCAACTCCGATCCCTACGGTGCCGGCTGGCTCGTGGAGATCACCCTTGCCGACGCTTCCAGCTACGCCTCCCTGCTCAGCGCCGCGGACTACCAGGAAAAGGTAGGCTAGAGTCCAGGCCAAAGGGCTTTGGTCACAGCTCAAGTTCAGCTGCGGCCGCTACGTTTTGACTACGCAATTGACGTCTACATGGATTTAAAAGGAGGAGTACCAATGGTTGACATGGGTAACGACGCCGGGGTGAATGAGCGGGCGGAATCCCAGGATCAGCCCGGCACTTCGGACACCACGTCCATCCAGCTGCCTCCCGTGCGGCACCTTCCCGCCTCGCGGCCTGCCCTGGCCGCCGACGAGCAAAACGCCGTGAACTCGCTGCCGGCAGGTTCAGCCCTGCTCATTGCCCACGCCGGACCCAACGCCGGCGCCCGCTTCCTGCTGGACAGCAACGTCACCACGGTGGGGCGCCACCCCGACGCCGACATCTTCCTTGATGACGTGACGGTCTCGCGCCGCCACGTGCAGTTCCTGAAGGTGGCGGTCGGTTTTGAAATCACCGACTCCGGCAGCTTGAACGGCACATACGTCAACGGGGACCGCGTGGACTCGGTGGTGCTGCGCACTGGGGATGAGGTGCAGATCGGAAAGTTCCGCCTCACGTACTACTTCAGTTCCGCAGACGCCGCCTCGAATTCCTGAGGCCGCCGGTGGGAACCATGAACCACAGCACCGGGCGCCGGCTGGTGGATGTGCAGTCCGCCGGCCGGCACCCCGGCGCGGCCGTCATCTTCAACATCGGCGAGGTCCTGGCCCAGCTCGGCGACGACTTTCCCACGGTGACGGCCTCCAAGATCCGCTTCTATGAGGAAAAGGGGCTGATCAGCCCCCAGCGCACACCTGCCGGCTACCGCCAGTTCCGTGATGCCGACGTCGAGCGCCTCCGCTTTGTCCTGGCGCTCCAGCGCGACCACTACCTTCCCCTGAAGGTGATCAGGGAGTACCTGGACGCCATCGACGAGGGCCAGACACCGCAAAACCTGCCCCCTGGCGTCTCCATCGCCCCCCGGATGGTCTCCGACGGGCTGGCCGTGGAAATGCGGGGCCGCTCCCGCCGCCTGACCCCCGACCAGCTGCGGGCCGAATGCGGGGCCAGCGCCGAGCTGCTCGAATCCATGGTCAGCTACGGGCTGGTGCACCAGTCCGGCGGCTACTTTGACGACCATTCCCTGCGCGTGGCCAAGGCCTGCACCGACCTCGCCGCCCACGGCCTGGAACCGCGGCACCTGCGCCCATTCCAGGCGGCGGCGGACCGGGAATTCGGGCTCGTCGAAAGGGCCGTTTCACCGATGTCCTCACGAAAGGACAGCACCTCGGCAGCCCGCGCCGCCGAGGCTGCCCGGGAGATCGCCGAGCTCTGCCTGGCGCTCCACAGCGCGCTGATCCAGGCGCGCATATCAGGAATGGAGACCCCATGATCCAGGTTGAGATTGTCGGGGTGCGCATTGAGATGCCGTCAAACCAGCCGCTGGTGCTGCTGAAGGAGCGTCTCGGGGAACGCCACATCCCCATCTGGATCGGCGCGTCGGAAGCCACCGCCATCGCGCTGGCTGAACAGGGCGTGGTGCCGCCGCGCCCGCTCACCCATGACCTGCTGTGCGGTGTGGTGCTGGCCCTGGGGCACAGGATTGTCCGTGCCAACCTGACAAAGGTGGAGGACGGGGTGTTTTATGCCGAGCTGGTGTTCGACGACGGCACAACGGTGGGTTCCCGGGCTTCCGATGCCATCGCCGTTGCACAGCGGGCCGACTGCGGCATTTGGGCCTCCGAGGCATTGGTGGAGGAGGCGGGGGTCATCATTGTGGACCACGACGACGACGCCACCACCGTCGCGGTGGACGAGGACGTTGAAGCCAAGGAACGCGAAGTCCGCCAGTTCCGGGAATTCCTCAACGGCGTCGAGCCCGAGGACTTTGACAAGTAGGCCGTGGCGGCAGAATTCCGGCTCCTCCGGGCGTCCAGTGGGGCTTCCTAACCTTAAACCTGAGCGTTAAACTTTCGACACGACAAAATTGTTATTCAAGCATCTTTGACCTTGGTGCCCGGCCACTCTAACGTCGGAGTTATCAGTTCCCCATTGCAAGCCGTGACCTCTGAGGCCACACTGGAGGTGAGGGCCACGCGCCCGCGCTTTCTGTGTTGCCGCCAGTTGCTGGCGGCCGACATTCCGTTCAGGGGACTTTGAACAGGAGGATCCACGTGAGTCCGAAGAGTGACGCCGGCGAGCTCAAGGCTGCCGAAGTCCGGGGCGCCGCCCTTTCGGCCGGTGCGCAGGGGCTGTTATTCACCGAGGATTTGCCGGTTCTTGACGAGGACGCCGGCTACCGTGGGCCAACTGCCTGCAAAGCGGCCGGGATCACCTACCGCCAGCTCGACTACTGGGCCCGCACGGGGCTCGTGGAGCCCGCCGTGCGCGGTGCCGCCGGTTCGGGTTCACAACGGCTCTACGGCTTCCGGGACATCCTGGTCCTCAAAGTGGTCAAGCGACTCCTGGACACCGGCGTGTCCCTCCAGCAAATCCGCCAGGCAGTGGACCACCTGCGTGAGCGCGGGGTCGAGGACCTGGCACAGATCACGCTCATGAGCGACGGCGCCTCCGTCTATGAATGCACCTCCGCCGACGAGGTTATCGACCTGGTCCAGGGCGGGCAGGGTGTCTTTGGCATCGCCGTGGGCCGGGTGTGGCGCGAAGTCGAGGGCAGCCTCGCCTCCCTCCCCAGCGAGCACGCCGCCGTGCAGACTTTCCCCGACGACGAGCTAAGCAAGCGCCGCGCCGTCCGAAAGATTTCCTGACACCTGCGTCTACCCCGGTGGCCGGGCAGCGAGCCCTGCGAGCGTCCATCCCGGTGGTCGAGCAGCGAGCCCTGCGAGCGCGTCGAGACCAAAGATTTCGACAGGCTCAATCACCGGGGCGGCTCAGCCGCGGTACAGGCGGCTGCGCGTGGCGCTTTGGGTCAACACCGAGTCCAGCAGCCTGTCGAACAGCGCCGAGGCGTTCTTCGCCGAGTCGCCGGGCCACTGGTGGATGGGATGGGCGGCACCCTGGATCTGCTGCCAATTGGCCTGCTCAGGGATGGTGGGGGAGAGCAGCAGCTCGCCAAACATCGTCTTCATTTCCGCCAGCCTGTACGTGTGCTCATTGGAGCCGCTGCGGACACGGTTCGCCACTATGCCCGCCGGGACAAGGGCGGGCGCAAACTCGGCCTTGAACAGCTCAATGGCGCGTAATGTGCGCTGCGTGCCGGCCACGGAAAACAACCCGGGTTCGGCCACCAGCAGCACGCGGCTGCTGGCTGTCCATGCCATGCGGGTCAGCCCGTTCAGGGACGGCGGGCAGTCGATCAGCACCAGCTGGTACGGGGCGGAGCCGTCGCGGTCGGCGTTGGCCAGCACCGTGGAAAGCCGCCGGAGGTCGCGCCTGCCCAGATCGGGGCGGTCGTAAATCCCGCTGAACGCCGAACCCATGGCGACGTCGAGCGTGGGGAGGGGGCCGGCGTCGTGCTTGTGGGCGGCCAGCCAGCCGCTGGGCACCACATTGGCGGCCAGGTCTGCCTTGCGGGCGCCCTTGACCATCCTGCCAATGTCCAGCTGGCCTGAAGGATGCACGCCCAGCCCGGTGGTGGCGTCCGCATGGGGGTCAAGGTCGATCACGAGGGTGGGGATGCCGGCGGCCAGTGCTGCCGAGGCCAGGCCGAGCGTGACGGAGGTCTTGCCGACGCCGCCCTTGAGGCTGCTGATGCTCACTACTTGCACGGATAAACCATTACCTTTGCGTTGCGTACTGAAATCGTGGGCTGTTTGGGCATGTGTTTGCGGTGTCCCGCGACACATAGAATAGCTGTGGAACGTTCGCGACTTGGAGAATCCATTGACAAACACCCCAGACAATCTGACCGGCAGCCAGAACCCAAACAGCGTTGCGCCAGCCGGTTTTGGCGACCGGCACATCGGGGTTAGTGCACAGCCCCACGTTCATCATATGTTGACGGCCCTCGGATTTGGCTCTTTGGAGGAGCTTTCGGCGGCGGCGCTGCCGGAATCCATTTACACCACGGAGCCGCTGGGCCTGCAGGCGGCCGTCTCCGAGGAGGCCATGCTTGCTGAATTGCGGGCGCTGGCCGCCAAGAACACTGTCAACAAATCGTTCATCGGGCAGGGCTACTACGGCACCTACACGCCGGGGGTCATCCAGCGGAACGTGCTCGAAAGCCCGGCCTGGTACACGGCCTACACGCCGTACCAGCCGGAAATCTCCCAGGGCCGGCTCGAGGCACTGCTTAACTTCCAGACGGTGGTGGCCGACCTCACGGGCATGACCACCGCCAACGCGTCCATGCTGGACGAGGGCACCGCGGCCGCCGAGGCCATGGCCCTGATGCGCCGCAACAACCGCACTGCCTCGCCCGACGCCGTCCTGCTGGTGGACGCCGACGTCTTCCCGCAGACCCTGGCAGTCATCAACACCCGGGCCAAGGCCATGGGCATCCCCGTGCTGGTCCACGACTTCACCGCGGACGACGCCGGGCTCCCGGACGTTGAGTTCTTCGGCCTCCTCCTGCAATACCCGGGCGACTCCGGGCTGGTCCGCGACATTGCCCCGGTCATCGCCGCGGCCAAGGCCGCCAAGGCGCTGGTGGCCGTCGCTGCCGACCTGCTGGCCCTGACCTTGATTGAATCGCCCGGCGCACTGGGCGCCGACCTTGCCGTGGGCACGTCCCAGCGCTTTGGCGTTCCCATGGGCTTCGGCGGCCCGCATGCCGGCTACATGGCGGTGCGCCAGGGACTGGAACGTTCGCTGCCCGGCCGCCTGGTGGGCGTGTCGAAGGACGCCGCCGGAAACCAGGCCTACCGGCTGGCCCTGCAGACCCGGGAGCAGCACATCCGCCGGGAAAAGGCGACGTCCAACATCTGTACTGCCCAGGTCCTTCTGGCCGTGATGGCCGGAATGTATGCCGTCTACCACGGCCCGGACGGGCTGCGGAGGATCGCAAGCCGCGTGCACGCCCTGGCCAGGGGGGTGGCGGTCGCCGCCGAGGCTGCCGGGCACACCGTGGTCCACGACAACTACTTCGACACCGTCCGGGTGCGCATTGCCTCCGCCGGCGGGCACGCTGCCGCCGAGCTGGTGGCTGCCGCCCACAAGGCCGGCTACCTGCTGCGCCAGCTCGACCACGACCACCTGCAGATCGCCGTTGATGAGACCACCACGGAGGCCGACGTGGCCGCCCTGGCGTCCCTGCTGGCCGGCCGGGCCCCGGAAACCGGGCACGGCACAGGAGGTGCACAGCTGCCTGCCGGGGCGGCCGGCGCTGTCGGTGCTGCCGGGGCAGCGCTTCCCGTCCCGGCACGGGCCACAGACTTCATGGTGAACCCCGTGTTCCATGTGCACAACTCGGAAACCCAGATGCTGCGCTACCTGCGCCGGCTCGCCGACGCCGACTATGCGCTGGACCGCGGCATGATCCCCCTGGGCTCATGCACCATGAAGCTCAATGCGACGGCTGAAATGGCTGCAGTCAGCTGGCCCGAGTTCGCCAACCTCCACCCCTTCGCGCCCGCCGAGGACACGGTGGGCATCGTGGAGATGGCAACCCAGTTGGAGGAGTGGCTGGCCGAGATCACCGGTTACGACGCCGTCTCCGTGCAGCCCAATGCCGGCTCGCAGGGTGAATTTGCCGGGCTCATGGCCATCCGCGCCTACCATGTGGAAAACGGCAACCCGGACCGCAACGTGGTCCTGATCCCCACCTCCGCCCACGGCACGAACGCAGCCTCCGCCGTCATGGCCGGGCTCAAGGTGGTCCCGGTCGCCACGGACGGCTTCGGCAACGTCGACATCGACGACCTCAAGCGCCAGCTCAGCGTCCACGAGGACCGCCTGGCGGCCATCATGGTCACCTACCCGTCCACCCACGGCGTGTTTGAGACATCCATCAGCACCATCTGTGCCATGGTGCACGACGCCGGCGGGCAGGTTTACGTGGACGGCGCCAACCTCAACGCCCTGGTGGGACTGGCCCGCCCCGGCAAGTTTGGCGCCGACGTTTCCCACCTGAACCTGCACAAGACGTTTTGCATCCCGCACGGCGGCGGCGGCCCGGGCGTGGGCCCCGTGGCCGTGGGCGCGCACCTGGCCAAGCACCTGCCGGCCCGCGAACTGGGGCTCGGCTCCTCCGTGGGCCTGGTGTCCAGCGCGCCCTACGGCTCGGCGTCGATCCTGCCGATCTCCTGGGCCTACATCCGCATGATGGGTCCCGACGGTTTGCGCCGGGCAACCCAGACGGCCATCCTGTCCGCCAACTACATTGCCCGCCGCCTGGGCGCCCACTACCCGGTGCTGTACACGGGCGCCCATGACCTGGTGGCCCACGAGTGCATCCTGGACCTGCGCGGCATCAGCGCCGACTCCGGCGTCACCGTGGACGACGTCGCCAAGCGGCTGATCGACTACGGCTTCCACGCCCCGACCATGTCCTTCCCCGTGGCCGGCACGCTGATGGTTGAGCCCACGGAGTCCGAGGACCTCGCCGAACTGGACCGGTTCATTGATGCGATGATTGCCATTCGGAAGGAGATTGCCGCCGTGCAGGACGGGCTGTGGCCGGCCGGCGACAACCCGCTGGCCAATGCCCCGCACACAGCCCAGTGCCTGACCGAGGAATGGGAGCACCCCTACAGCCGGGCGGAGGCAGCCTTCCCGGCCGGCGTGGACCCCCGCGCGAAGTATTGGCCCGTGGTGCGCCGCATCGACCAGGCCTACGGCGACCGCCACCTGGTGTGCTCCTGCCCCTCCATTGAGGAGCTCGCGGAGGCTAACTGAGGCCCCACTCCCGTCCCGCCGCTGCCGCTTTTGTTACGCACCGTCCAGGTGACTTGCGACACATCATTTGGCGCGGCGGGCGCGGCGGGGAGAAACTGGCAAGAGTTTACCGTTGGCTAAACCAACGATTCAGCCGGACTACCGCGCGGTCCGTGGATCACGATCAACAACTGTTTCCTGCAGCACTATTCACCAGTTCCGCCCGCTGGCTTTGGGGCGGAACGTAAACCGGCGTTCACACAGGAGTGACATGTTTTCCAAAATTCTGGTTGCCAACCGCGGCGAAATCGCCATCCGGGCATTCCGTGCCAGCTACGAGCTCGGCGCCAAGACTGTGGCCGTGTACCCCTACGAGGACCGCACATCCATCCACCGCCAGAAGGCGGACGAGGCCTACCTCATCGGCGAGGAAGGGCACCCCGTCAGGTCGTACCTGGATGTTGCTGAAATCATCAGGGTGGCCAAGGAATCCGGCGCTGACGCCATCTACCCCGGGTACGGCTTCCTGTCGGAAAACCCCGGGCTGGCCGCGGCCGCCCGGGACGCCGGCATCACCTTTGTGGGCCCGCCCGCCGAAGTGCTGGAATTGACGGGCAACAAGGTCCACGCCCTGGACGCCGCCCGCAAGGCCGGCATTCCCGTGCTGAAATCCAGCGAGCCGAGTGCTGACCTTGACTACCTGCTCGGGGCCGCAGCGGAGATCGGCTACCCGATCTTTGCCAAGGCCGTGGCAGGCGGCGGCGGGCGCGGCATGCGGCGCGTGGAAAAGGCCGAGGACCTCGAAGAGGCGCTTCGGGCCGCGATGCGCGAGGCAGATGCCGCGTTTGGCGACCCCACCATGTTCCTTGAGCAGGCCGTGCTGCGGCCCCGCCATATTGAGGTCCAGATCCTGGCCGACGGCGAAGGAAACGTCATCCACCTCTTCGAGCGCGACTGCTCGCTGCAGCGCCGCCACCAAAAGGTCGTGGAGATTGCCCCGGCGCCCAACCTGGACGAAAACATCCGCAAGGCCCTGCATTCCGACGCCGTCAAGTTCGCCAAGGCCATGGGCTATGTCAACGCCGGAACCGTCGAGTTCCTCGTGGACACCGTGGGTGACCGCGCCGGCCAGCACGTCTTCATCGAGATGAACCCGCGCATTCAGGTCGAGCACACCGTCACGGAAGAAATCACCGACGTTGACCTGGTCCAGGCGCAGCTGCGCATTGCCGCCGGCGAAACCCTGGCCGACCTCGGCCTGAGCCAGGACAGCGTCCACGTCAAGGGTGCCGCGCTGCAGTGCCGCATCACCACCGAGGATCCCTCCAACGGCTTCCGCCCCGACATCGGCAAGATCACCACCTACCGTTCCGCCGGCGGTGCCGGTGTGAGGCTCGACGGCGGCACCATTTACACCGGTGCCGAGATCAGCCCGCATTTTGACTCCATGCTGGTCAAGCTCACCTGCCGCGGCCGGGACTACAAGACGGCCGTCTCCCGCGCCCGCCGCGCCCTGGCCGAATTCCGCATCCGCGGCGTTTCCACCAACATTTCCTTCCTGCAGGCCGTCCTGGCAGACCCCGCATTCAACGCCGGCGACGTGGCCACGTCCTTCATCGACGAACGCCCGGAGCTGCTCAATTCCCACATCTCATCCGACCGCGGAACCCGGCTGCTGACCTGGCTGGCGGATGCCACCGTCAACAAGCCGTACGGGGAACTGACGGCACTGGAAGACCCCGCCCGCAAGCTGCCCGACGCGGACCTGGCAGACGCGCCCGCCGGCTCCCGCCAGCTGCTGGCCGAGCTCGGCCCGGAAGGCTTCGCGGCAGCCTTGCGCGCCCAGACCGCCGTGGCCGTCACCGACACCACCTTCCGTGACGCCCACCAGTCGCTCCTGGCGACCCGCGTGCGCACCCGCGACCTGCTGGCCGCGGGCCCGGCAGTGTCCGTGCTGACCCCGCAGCTGTTTTCCGTTGAGGCCTGGGGCGGAGCCACCTACGACGTGGCCCTGCGCTTCCTCGGCGAGGACCCGTGGCAGCGCCTGGCCCAGCTGCGCGAGGCCCTGCCCAATACCTGCCTGCAGATGCTGCTGCGCGGGCGCAACACGGTGGGCTACACGCCGTACCCGGCCGAGGTCACCGACGCGTTCGTGCAGGAGGCCGCCGCCAGCGGCATCGACATCTTCCGGATCTTTGACGCACTCAACGACGTGGACCAGATGGAACCGGCAATCAAGGCCGTGCGCGCCACCGGCACGGCCGTGGCCGAGGTGGCCCTTTGCTACACGGGCGACCTGCTGGACCCCGCCGAGACCATCTATACCCTCGACTACTACCTTGAACTGGCCCAGCGCATCGTCGACGCCGGTGCCCACATCCTGGCCATCAAGGACATGGCGGGCGTGCTCCGCCCCGCCGCCGCGGCCAAGCTGGTCACCGCACTGCGGGAGCGCTTCGAACTGCCCGTGCACCTGCATACGCACGACACCGCCGGCGGCCAGCTCGCCACCCTGATGGCGGCCATCAACGCAGGGGTCGACGCCGTTGACGTCGCCTCGGCCGCCCTGTCCGGCACCACCAGCCAGCCCTCGGCCTCGGCCCTGGTGGCGGCACTGGCACACACGGAGCGCGACACCGGCATTGATCTGGCCGCCATCAGCTCACTCGAGCCGTACTGGGAGGCCGTGCGCCGCCTGTACGCACCGTTCGAGTCCGGCCTGGCCTCACCCACCGGCCGCGTCTACCAGCACGAAATTCCCGGCGGGCAGCTCTCCAACCTGCGCCAGCAGGCCATCGCACTGGGGCTGGGGGAACGCTTCGAGGAAATCGAGGACATGTACACCGCCGCGGACCGGATCCTGGGGCACCTGGTCAAGGTCACGCCGTCGTCCAAGGTGGTGGGCGACCTGGCCCTGCACCTGGTCGGCATCAAGGCGGACCCGGCCGACTTCGAGGAAAACCCGCAGAACTACGACATCCCCGACTCGGTGGTGGGCTTCCTCGGCGGCGAACTGGGCACCCCGCCCGGCGGCTGGCCGGAGCCCTTCCGCACGAAGGCGTTGCAGGGGCGCACCGTTGTCGAACGCATGGGCACGTTGACCCGCGAGGACAGCGAACAGCTGGCAGCGGACAGTGAAACCCGCCGCGCCGCGCTGAACCGCCTGCTGTTCGCCGGCCCCACGAAGGACTTCGAGGAGATCCGCAAGACCTACGGCGACGTCTCCGTCCTGGACACCCGCGACTACCTTTACGGCCTGCGCCGCGGCGTGGAACATGTCATGCCGCTGGGCAAGGGCGTGCGCCTGATCGCCGAGCTGGAAACCATCTCCGAGCCCGACGAGAAGGGCATGCGCACCGTTGTCGCCAAGCTCAACGGCCAGAGCCGGCCCGTCACGGTCCGTGACCGCAGCATCGAAAGCACCGTCAAGGCTGCCGAGAAGGCCGACGAGAACGCGCCCGGGCAGGTGGCGGCGCCGTTTGCCGGTGCCGTCAGCGTCAAGGTGGCCGTGGGCGACGTTGTCGAGGCCGGGGCCACCGTGGCCACGATCGAGGCCATGAAGATGGAAGCGTCCATCACCACGCCGGTGGGCGGCACCGTGGCCCGGCTCGCCGTGGCCGGGGTGGCCCAGGTTCAGGGCGGGGACCTGCTGGTGGTCATCGAGGGCTAAATCACGCCGGGCGGGCGGGCCTCGCCGACTGCCCGGCGCACTGCCCTGCGCTAGACTGAAAATCAATGACGCCCCCGCGGCCGGAAAACACTTTCCGGCCGCGGCGGCATTTGGCGCGCACGTGGTTTCGACCATAGAGGTAGGGGAAACATGGCACAGAGGAAAAACCAGCCGGCCGCTGTCGGGGCAACCCCGGAGGAGGCCGACGACGCCGGTGCGGCGGTGGATCCCGGGGACTCCGAAGAGCACGCCGCGGCGGAAGGCAAGCCCATGGACGGTGCCGCCGATGCTGACGTGGCCGATGCTGACGTGGCCGACGCCGGCGACGCGCCCGTCGTGCCAGACGCGCCGGTCGCGCCCGTCGTGCCAGACGCGCCGGTCGTGCCGGACGCGCCGGGCGAGGCGGCATCCGGGCCCCTGACGGCGGACATCCCTGTGCCTGTTCTGCTTGTCACCTCTGGAACGGTCGCCGAAAACCCCGACGTGCTGGACCTGCCGGCCGCCATCGACCCCGCCTTTACCGGCGCCATGTCCACTCTTGCGCCGCCCGCACCGTCAGCGCCGCCGTCGACCGCAACGCCGGCCGCGACGTCCGCCGCGCCGCCAGCCGGGCCCGTGACGTCCACGGTGGTGGCGCCCCCTGGGCCGGAAGAAGCCCCTGCATGGGAGCCTGCCCCGGCCGGACAGTCCAGCCCGCGCCGCCAGCGCGTGGAAGGACCCGAACCCGCCGCGGCCCTCACCAGCGACCGCCTGTTGTCCAAGGTTGCCGCACCTCCCGTGGGCGGCTGGCGCCGCTGGCTCTATGAGGTGACCTTTGGTGCGGTCAATGTGGGGGATTCGGACAAGGTCCGGCTTGAGCGCGCGCAGGACAACATCATTGCGGCCCGGCTCGGCGGCCACACGCGTTATGTGCCGGTGCTCTCCCGCAAGGGCGGCGTGGGCAAGACCACCGTGACCACGCTGCTGGGAATGGTCCTGGCCGACACCCGCGAGGACCGCGTCATCGCCCTGGACGCGAATCCGGACCGCGGCACGCTCTCCGACCGATCGCCGGGCAGTGCGGATTTCACGGCGCGCAACCTGGTCAAGGACCGGTTCAGCGTCACAACGTTTTCCCAGCTTTCCGACTACGTGGCCCGGGACGGATCACGGCTGGACGTGCTGGCCTCGGACACGGATCCGGCTATTGCCCAGGCCTTTGACGATTCCGACTACCGCGCCGTCACGGACATCCTGGGCAAGTACTACTCAATAGTGCTGACCGACTCCGGCACGGGCATGGTCCACTCCGTCATGAAAGGCACACTGGAGAAGGCCGACGCCGTGGTGCTGGTTTCCGGGGGCAGCGTCGACGAGGCGCGGCTTGCGTCTGAGACGTTGTCGTGGCTGGAGGCCCACGGGCGCACCGACCTGGTGTCCACGGCCACCGTGGTCATCAACATGTCAGGCGGCGAGACCCAGGTGGACATCGACCAGATCGAGGACCACTTCAAGTCCCGCGTGCGCAACGTGCTCCGGATTCCCTACGACAAGCACCTTGCGGAGGGGTCCCGGGTGGAACTGGCCAAGCTGCGCCCGGCCACCAGGGCTGCGGTCAAGGCGCTGGCGGCACTGGTGGTTTCGGAGCTGCAGCGCAGCTGAGCGCCGCCTCGGGGAGACCCGCGGCCTCAGGCGGGCTTTTTCGCGGAGTAGATTTCTTCCACCACGGCGTCGAAGTCCTTCAGGACCTGGGCGCGCTTGACCTTCATGGATGGCGTCAGGTGGCCGGACCCCTCCGTGAAGTCGGTGGCGACAATCCGGAACGACTTGATGGCTTCGGCGTGGGAAACCGAGGAGTTCGCCTTGTCGATGGCAGCCTGCACGGCCGCGACGACGGTGGGGTGCTTGGCGGCCTCGGCAACCATGATTCCCTCCGGCAGCTTGTGGTGCCGGCCCCACTGGGGGAGCGCGTCTTCATCAAGGGTCACCAGGGCGGCAATGAACGGGCGGTTGTCGCCGATCACCAGGCACTGGGAAACGATTGCGTCGGCTCGGATTTGGTCCTCGAGGAGCGCCGGAACCACGTTTTTGCCCCCGGCCGTGACAATGATTTCCTTCTTGCGGCCCGTGATCTTCAGGAAGCCCTGGTCATCCAATTCCCCGATGTCGCCGGTGCGGAACCAGCCGTCGGTGAAGCTCTCGGCGGTGAGGTCGTCGCGGCCAAAGTAGCCCTTCATGACGCACACGCCCTGGGTGAGGATCTCGCCGTCGTCCGCGATTTTCACGGCATTGCCCGGCAGCGGGGCGCCAACGGTGCCGATCTTGATGCGTTCGGGACGGTTGACGGTGATGGG
This sequence comes from Arthrobacter sp. A2-55, assembly GCF_025548615.1. Classification (NCBI taxonomy): domain Bacteria; kingdom Bacillati; phylum Actinomycetota; class Actinomycetes; order Micrococcales; family Micrococcaceae; genus Arthrobacter; species Arthrobacter sp. A2-55. Next base: position 57,037 of record NZ_JAJLOZ010000004.1, read on the forward strand.
GGCGGTGGTTTCAGTCAGTCCGTAGCCCTCGAGGATTTGCAGGCCGATGCCCTGGAAGAAGTGGCCCAGGCGCTCGCCCAGGGGTCCGCCGCCGGAGACGGCGTGCCTGACGTTTCCGCCCATGGCAGCCCGGAGCTTGCCATAGACCAGCTTGTTGAACAGGGCATGCCTGGCCTTCAGCACCAGCGGCACCCTGCCGTCCTGGCCGGCCCGGGAGAAGTCGATGGCGGTCTGTGCGGCGGCGGCAAAGATCTTGCCCTTGCCGTCCCCCTCGGCCTTCAGTGCGGCGGAGTTGTACACCTTTTCAAAGACGCGCGGCACGGCGAGGATGAATGTCGGCTGGAAGCTTTGCAGGTCCTCGAGCAGGTGCTTGATGTCGGGGGTGTGCCCCACCTTGGCGCCGCCGGCAATGGCCAGGACCGAAATATACCTGGCGAAAACGTGGGCCAGCGGCAGGAACATGATGGTCTGGGATCCCGGGGGCACAACGTCCGTGCCCAGGACTGCCAGCGCATTTTCGCTCAGCTCCACAAAGTTGTGGTGGGTCAGCATGCAGCCCTTCGGCCGCCCTGTGGTGCCGGAGGTGTAGATGATGGTGGCGACGTCGTCGAGTCCGTTGGACGTGCGGCGCACCTCCAGGACATCGTCGGCCACGTCCAGGCCGGCCTCGCGCAGGGCGTCAAGCCCGTCGCCCTCCATCTGCCAGACGTTCGCCAGGTGGTCCAGCCCCTCGGCATGGGCCGCCTGGCGCACCACGTTCTCATGGTTCGGCGTCTCCACAATGATGGCTGCGGCCTGCGAATCTCCCAGGTTCCAGGCGACCTGCGACGGCGAGGAGGTCTCGTAGATCGGCACGGACACGGCGCCGGCAAACCAGATGGCAAAGTCCACCAGCGTCCACTCGTAGCGGGTCCGGGCCATGATCCCGACCCGGTCGCCCACCTCGATGCCGGAGGCGATCAGGCCCTTCGCCAGGGCGCACACGTCGGCGTGAAATTCCTTGGCTGTAATGTCCACCCACACGTTGTCCTCGTTGCGGCGTGAAAATAGCGCGGGATTACTGGCAAGCCGTGCCTGGCGCAGCACAAAGTCGGTGGTGTTCATGGTCCGTGGACTGACCACCTTGGCCGGAACGGATATCTCGCGCACGTTGGCTCCTTCAGTATGTGGGTCCATGAGGGCTTGGCCTTACTCTATCCGGCCCGCCGCGGGTGGATCCCACCGGTGATGTTACTCGCGAGTAACTTTATGTTGTTTGAGTCACACTTTCAAAGTGGCGGGTGCGTGTGCGTCAATCGCGGACGGGCGCGCTCGCTAGAATCAAGTCATGCAGCAGCCGCGACCCGTCTTCAGGCCACCCTTCCGCTTTCCGGGCAGGGCGCCTGTCGGTGCAAGCCTGGCCCTGGGAATCGACATCGGCGGCACCAAGGTCGCCGCCGGCGTGGTGGACGGTGCCGGAATCATCGGCGAGGAGCTGCGGCGGGACACCCCCGGCCGGGATGCGCGGGCCGTGGAGGACGTCATTGTGGAACTGGTGCGCGAGCTGGGCTCCCGCCACGACATCCGCAGCGTGGGCATCGGCGCGGCCGGCTGGATGGACCTCGACGGCGGGACAGTCATGTTCAGCCCGCACCTGGCGTGGCGCAATGAGCCGCTGCGCGACAACCTGGAAGGCCTGCTGAACCGGCCGGTCACGCTGGCGAATGACGCCGACGCGGCCGGTTGGGCGGAATGGCGTTTCGGAGCCGGGCGCGGACACAACCGCCTGGTCTGCCTGACCCTGGGCACAGGCATTGGCGGGGCCATTGTCATGGACGGGCGCGTGGAACGGGGCAGCTACGGCATGGCCGGGGAATTCGGCCACCAGATCATCATGCCCGGCGGCCACCGTTGCGAATGCGGCAACAGGGGCTGCTGGGAGCAATATGCATCCGGCAACGCGCTGGGGCGCGAGGCCCGCGAACTGGCCCGGGCCAAGTCGCCCATGGCAGCCGAGCTGCTGGCCGCAGTCCATGGCCGTGCCCGGGACATCACCGGCAATGTGGTCACGGAACTGGCGCTGGCCGGGGAAGCCACCTCGCGGGAACTCGTGGAGGAAGTGGGTGACTGGCTGGGGCTGGGCATTGCCAACCTGGCCGCCGCCCTCGACCCGGCGTTATTTGTCATCGGCGGCGGACTTTCCGCGGCCGGGGAGCTGCTCCTGGAACCTGCCCGGCGCGCCTACGCCAAGAACCTGACGGGCAGGGGGTTTCGCCGGGAGGCGAGCATTGTGGCCGCCGAGCTGGGCCCGGCAGCCGGGCTTATCGGCGCTGCAGACCTGTCCCGCGTGCGCCAATCGGACCGCCTCGGTGTCCGCCGGGGCCGCGCGCACGGCAGCCGGGTACCCAACTAGACCCTTCCCGAGTCCGTTGTCAGACGACGGCGCCGTCGCCGTCGTCATGGTCCCTGTGGTTGGGCAGGCGGTACAGCAGGTAGCCTGTGCCCGCCAGGAACGCAACAATGACGCCGATGACCGCCAGCAGCTGGATGCCCCGCCAGAAGATCGCAGCCAGCACCAGGAAGATCGGCCCGCCGGCCGCACCGATCCAGGACAGCATGATGGCAGGGTCGGCGCCGGCCAGGCTGGGGAGCTCCTCGGGGACAAATTCATCCGGCAGCCCGTCTGCCTCATAGTCGCGCGGGCCGCCGTTCCGGGCGCCGCCGCCCTCGCTGAAGCCTTCTCCGTAGCCGGGTTCGGCCGGGGCTGGATCGGTGCTGCGCTGCCAGACGCCCAGCGGATCAAAGTCAACCACTCCCTTCTGGGGGCCGGCATCCGGTCCGCCGGCGGGACTGCCGCCCGCGCCGCCGTCGTCCGGCCCGGCAGCGGCGGGACCGCCACCTTCGCCGCCGTCGTCCGCGGTGTCCAGGGCGCTCTCCATGAACGCATCAGCGGGTTCCTGGAGCCGGGCCACCAGGTCCAGCCATGCCGCTTCGTCGCCGTCGTTCCCGCCGGCGTTGGGGACTTCGTGTCCGTGGTCAGATTGCACCGCAGTGCCTCCGGAAGAACTCGTTGGATTGGGCAAATATTTGTGGGGAGTCGTGGTCCATGGTGGCCACATGGTAGCTGTTGGCCAGCGGCACCACTTCCAGTTCCGGGGAGCCCAGGCCGGCGCGCAGGGCGTCCATGCTGGATTCAGGCACCACATGGTCCTCGGTGGAGCGGAACACCAGGGCCGGCGCCGTGACACGCGGCAGCAGGGAGATGGTGTCGGTGAAAAGCTTGGACAGTTCATGCACGGCAGCCACGGGCGTGCGGTCATAGGCGCCCTCGGTGACGCCCGGCATTTTGATGTCGTCGCCAATGGCCGGCACGCTTTTCAGGACGTGTTTTAACAGTCCCGAGTACCCGGCCCGCTTGTCACTGAATGTCAGGCCGGGATTGACCACGGCGATCCCCGCCACGGGGTGCAGCGCCGCCACCCGCAGGGCCAGGGCCCCGCCCATGGAAAGGCCGGCCACAAAGACGGTGTCGCAGCGGGCGGCCAGCTCGAGGTAGGCGGCCTCAAAATCGCGGTACCAGTGTGTCCAGGGGGTGCGTGAGAGGTCCTGCCAAGTGGTGCCGTGGCCGGCCAGCAGGGGCAGGCTGACGGCGTAGCCCTGCCCGGCCAGGTACTCGGACCAGCCGCGCATGGAAACCGGTGAGCCTGTGAACCCGTGGCACACGGCCACACCCACGCGCGCCAAACTTCCATGTCCGTCAGAGCGGAACTGTTGCACCGTGCTCATGGGGGCCTTCCGTCCGTGTGAGACAAGCGTACATGGGCCGTCCGTACAAATGCCCCGGTGTCGCAGCCTGCTTGGACGCCCATTCATGCCTCTCTCACTAGACTACTGTTGATACGTTCATGGCGGGCTGACGCGGTGGGCTGGCATGGCTGCAATCGGTGGCGCCGGAGAGGAACCATACTGTGATTTATTGGGTGCTCAAAAAGATCTTCCTGGGGCCGGTGCTGAAGGTGCTTTTCCGCCCCTGGACCAAGGGCCTGGACAACCTGCCCGTTGACGGCCCGGCCGTGCTGGCCAGCAACCACCTTTCCTTCTCCGATTCCATTTTCATGCCCCTCATGGTGCCCCGGCCCGTCGTCTTCCTGGCCAAGAGCGACTACTTCACCGGCCGCGGCATCAAGGGCCGGCTGACGGCGGCGTTTTTCAAGCTGACCAACCAGCTGCCGATGGACCGGTCCGGGGGAGCGGCGTCCGCGAACTCCCTGCAGACCGGCGTGGACGTTCTCACTGGCGGCGGACTGCTGGGCATCTATCCGGAAGGCACGCGCAGCCCTGACGGGCGGCTCTACCGGGGCAAAGTGGGCGTGGCCAAGCTGGTGCTCACGGCCAATGTGCCCGTGATTCCCGTGGCCATGATCGGCACTGACAAGGTCCAACCCATTGGCCGCCGCATTCCCAACATCCGCCGCCTGGGCATCATATTCGGTGAACCGATGGACTTCAGCCGGTATCAGGGCATGCAGGATGACAGGTTTGTCCAGCGCTCCGTCACGGATGAAATCATGTATGAGCTCATGCGCCTCTCCGGCCAGGAATACGTTGATTCCTACGCGAGCACCGTGAAGGAAAAGATTGCCGCACAAAAGTCCGGCAAGCCCGCCGGCCCCAAGGCGCCAGGCAGTGCCAGGGCTGCCGGACAGGATGCCAAGGCCGCGGACGCGGTCCGCGCCGACCCCGCCTCCACCGTGGCCCCCGGCACCGTGACCGTCATCGGCACCAAGCCGGCCGCCGCCGTCGAGCCTGTTGGGAACGGGCCGGCTGCGGACAAGCCCGCTGGGAACGAGCCTGCCGCCGTCGAGCCCGCCGGCGTCGAGCCCGGCCCCGTGGAGGCCGACGGCGGCGTGCCCCCGGAAGCCTGACCGCCAGTCGAAACGGTCCGTGGCCCGCATCATCTCAGGGGCTGGACCGGGTGGAAGGGCCGCGCCCAGGGGGGATAGGCTTGGGGGGTGACTGAGCTAACTTCCCCCGTACCGGGCGCACCCGCCGCCGGCATTTCGATCCCCGGCGCTGCCGTTTACCCCGGCCTCGACGACTGGCGCGACCTCACCATCGCCCAGCAGCCCACCTGGTCCGACACCAACGTCTTTGATGCCAGCGTGAAGGAGCTTTCCTCGCTGCCGCCCCTCGTGTTTGCCGGCGAAGTGGATGTGCTGCGCTCCCGCCTGGCCAAGGCCGCCCAGGGCAAGGCGTTCCTGCTGCAGGGCGGCGACTGCGCCGAAACCTTTGCCGCCGCCACGGCGGACAGGATCAGCGCACGCGTCAAGACCATCCTGCAGATGGCCGTGGTGCTCACCTACGGCGCCCAGCTGCCCGTCATCAAGATGGGCCGCATGGCCGGCCAGTTCGCGAAGCCGCGCTCCTCCAATGATGAAACGCGCGACGGCGTCACCCTCCCCGCCTACCGGGGCGACATCGTCAATGGATACGACTTCACCCCCGAGTCCCGCAAGCACGACGCCTCCCGGATGGTCAAGGCCTACCACACCTCCGCGTCGACCCTGAACCTCATCCGTGCGTTCACGCAGGGTGGCTTTGCCGACCTGCGCAGCGTGCACGAATGGAACCGCGGCTTCACTTCCAACCCGGCCCACAGCCGCTACGAAAAACTGGCCAAGGACATTGACCGGGCCATCAAGTTCATGGCGTCCTGCGGCGCCGACTTCGAGGCCCTGAAGACGGTGGAATTCTTCGCCAGCCACGAGGCGCTCCTGCTCGACTACGAGCGGGCGCTGACCCGAATCGATTCCCGCACGGGCCTGCCCTACGACACCTCCGCCCACTTCCTGTGGATTGGCGAGCGCACCCGTGACCTGGACCAGGCACATGTCGATTTCCTCTCCCGCGTCCGCAACCCCATCGGTGTCAAGCTCGGGCCCACCACGTCCCCCGACGACGCCCTGCGCCTGATCGAGAAGCTGGACCCCAACCGGGAGCCGGGCCGCCTGACATTCATCACCCGCATGGGTGCCGGGAACATCCGCGAAAAGCTCCCCAACCTCGTGGAAAAGGTCACCGCTTCCGGCGCCCAAGTGCTGTGGGTGACCGACCCCATGCACGGGAACACGGTCACCTCTCCCAACGGCTACAAGACGCGCAATTTCGACGACGTCATCGATGAGGTCAGGGGCTTCTTCGAGGTCCACCAGGCACTGGGCACATTCCCCGGCGGTCTGCATGTGGAAATGACCGGCGACGACGTTGCCGAATGCCTGGGCGGCGCCGACCCCATCGACCAGGAAGCCTTCCTGACGGGGTACGAGTCCGTCTGCGACCCCCGCCTGAACCACAAGCAGTCCCTCGAAATGGCGTTCCTCGTCGCCGGGGCCCTCAGCCAGACAAAGTAGGGGGCAGGCGGCGGGGCGCTGCAGCGGCCGCCGCCGCCCATTAGATGACCTTGAGCGTAACGGTGCTGCCTTCTGGGGCCTCCACGCCTTGGGGGTCCTGGAAGCGGACCGTGCCAAAGAATCCGCCCAGCAGGTTTTCAACCTGCACCTTGAAGCCGAGGGCCTGCAGTTCCGCTGTGGCGGCACCCACCTGCTTTCCGACCAGGTCCGGCACCATGACCATCCTGGGCCCCTTGGAAAGCGTCAGCGTGACCTTGCCGCCGGCGGTCAGCTCACCTGACTGCGGACTCTGGGACGCCACGGAACCGGCGGGAATTGTGGCACTGTTCACCTGCCCGGGAGCAATCTCCGGCACCAGTCCCAGCGACGTCAGGGCGGCCCGGGCGTCATCCGAGGTTTTGCCCACGACTGTTGGAACGGGAATGGGCTTGGGGCCCTTGGACACCACGACATTGACCTTTGAGTTGGCGCGGAAGCCGCCTCCGGCCGCAGGATCCTGGCTCAGCACGGTGCCGGCCGGTGCCTTCTCATCGTAGATTCCGCCCACCGACCCCACGGCCAGGTGCCCGGCAGTGAGGGCCGCCTTGGCGTCCTCGAGGGTCATGCCCCCCAGGGCCGGAACGGGATACAGCACCGGCCCCTTCGACACCTGCAGGGTCACGCCCTGAAACCGGCGCTGCGAGGTGCCATGGACCGGGTCCGTGTCCACCACCATTCCGGTGGCCACCTGTTCGGAGAAGACGTCCGTGGTGGAGACCAGGTCGAAACCCTCTGCATGCAGCATGGCCTGGGCCTGGGCCACCGTCTTGTTGTGCACATTCGGCACGGTGGCCAGGGCCCCGGGCCCCAGCGCCAGATACCAGCCGGCCAGGGCGCCCAGCACCCCCAAAATCAGCACCACCAGCACCCAGAGGAGGGCGCGGCGCCGCGGGTGGCGCGGCCCCAGCGTCGTGACAGGCCGGGCGGCAGCCTTGGCGCGCGCCCTTGCCCCGGCACGCTGCTCCCGCTTGGACAGCCGTGGAAGGGATTCCGTGCCGCCGTCGGGAACGGCTTCATCGACATACAGCCGACGGCCGGCCGGAAGGACGCTGGTGGGGTGGACGGCCGCGGCCAGGACCGTGGTGTCGCCACTGTCGGCAGCCAGTTTCCCAGCCTCGCCTCCGGACCCTGCGGGGATGGCTTCCGTGACACCTCCGTCCGCCCACGCAGGGGCATCGGCGCGCGTGCTGGAGCCTCCGGCGTCGAGCTCGGCGGGGGTCAGCGTGGCGCGGATGTGGCGCAGGTCCTCCAGCAGCGAGGCGCCGTTGGCGGGCCGGTTGTCGGGATCCTTTTCACTCATGTAGCGCACCAGCTCGTCCATCTCGGCCGGCAGGCCGGGGACGGCGGCGGAAGGCGGGGGAACGTCGTCGCGGACGTGCTGCATGGCCACGGCGATGGGGACGGTGCCGCGGAAGGGCTGGGCGCCCGTCAGCAGTTCGTACAGCATGATGCCGGCGGAGTAGATGTCGCTGCGGGCGTCACCGCCCTGCCCATTGACCAGCTCCGGGGCGATGTAGGCAACCGTGCCCAGGAGCGTTGCTGTATTGGTGTTGGTGGTGACGGCCCGGGACAGGCCGAAATCGCCAATCTTGACCCAGCCGGAATGCGAAATAAGCACATTCTCCGGCTTGACGTCCCGGTGGACCAGCCCTGCCGAATGGGCGGCCGCAAGCCCCTCCACGATGGGATCCATGAGGTCCAGCGCCTGGCGCGGGGTCAGGGCGCCATTGGTGTCGATGACGTCGCGGAGCGTATATCCGTCAATGTATTCCAGGACCAGGTAGGCGTGCCCGGTGCCGGCGCCGTGGTCGTGGATTTGAACCACGTGCGGGTGGGAGAGGCTGGCGGCGCTCCAGGCCTCCCGCTGCAGACGCTCAATGAAGGCGTTGTCCACGGCCAGGTGGGGGTGCAGGATCTTCAGCGCAATGTTGCGGTTGAGGCGAATGTCCTTGGCCAGGTAGACGGTTGACATGCCGCCGCGCGCCACCTTGGACAACACCAGGTAGCGCCCGTCAACGGTTGACCCGACCAGGGGGTCCTTAGCCACTTCTTGCACCCTTCGATCTTAGGGGGTGAAACGGGAAGGGTCCCGGCGACACCCGCCGGGACCCTTCATTTACCGGAACTGGCCGGCCCTCCAAACTGTTTAGCGGAACAACTTCCGGTTGGCCTTGATGGCGGCAACGTAGTTCTTCGTGTCGGAGAACATGCCGTGCACGCTGACCGAATACTGGCCCTGGTAGTAGCCCGCGATGGCCAGGTCCTCCGTCTTGGACGTCTGCAGCAGGGCGCGGATGATGGCCACGCCGGCCGTGACATTGTCCTGCGGGTTCAGCAGGTTGAGCTTGCGTCCCACCAGCCCGGAGGCCCAGTCGCCGGCGTCGGGAATGACCTGCATGGTTCCGATCGCGTTGGCGGGGGAGACCACCTGGTGGTTGAACCCGGATTCCTGCTGCGCGAAGGCCATTGCCAGCGACGGGTCCACGCCCATGCTCGCCGCCGTCCGTGCCACCATTTCCTTCATCTGGGACTTGGTGGGTGCCGGGGCTGCCAGCAGGGCCCGCAGGTTCTTGTTGGCGTCGGCGACGACGGCATCCGGGTAGGTGTAGTGCAGGAAGGTGTTGGGCACCGTGGGGGCGGCCGGCTGAATCGGGGAGACCGTGGAGGAAGCCGCGGAGACCCCGGGTATGGTCAGGGTCTTGCCGGCGAAGATGGTGGCGTTGACGCTCGACATCCCGTTCGCCTTGGCCAGGGCCGACAGGCCAACCCTGTGCTTGGCCGCGATTGCGGACAGCGTGTCGCCGGACTTGATGACGTATTTGGTGCCGGCTGCCGCCGGTTTGGGGGCTGCCGACACCTGGGCTGCGGGGGCGGCGTGCGCCGGGGCGCCCACCTTGATCACCTGGCCGGGGTAAATGATGGTGGAGGCGGTCATGCCGTTCGCTGCCAGGAGTGCCGCGGTGCCCATGCCGTGCCGGGCTGCAATGGCGCCCATCGTGTCACCGGCGACGACGACGTAGCTGGCTCCCGTGGAGGGAGCCGCCTTTGGTGCGGCCGCAGCGGGTGCGGGGGCCGCGGCAGCGGTGGCGCGAAGCTTCAGGACCTGGTTGGGATAGATGATGCTGGTGGCGCTGAGCTTGTTAAGGGCCAGCACGGAATTGGTGGAGAGGCCGTAGCGGGCGGCGATGGCGGAAACCGTGTCCCCCGGCACCACCTTGTGGGTGGCTGGGGCCGAAGGTGCCTGGGAGGCCAGGCGCGACGGGAGGGTGCCGGCAACGACTGCAGCGGGGATGCTGGCTGAGCGGACACTCTTGGCGACGGTGGCCATTCCGCCGTGCGTGACGGCCGTCGGCAGGGTCCGTGGCCCCGCAGGGAGGGGGGCCGCTGCCGCGGGCTGTGCCAAGGCCAGTGAGGAGAGCATAACGACGGGAATGGCGGCGGTCGCGACGGCCGCCAGTTGCTTGCCGCCGGCAGGTGCGGGCCGTGAGGGGCGGGGGGAAGTCATGGGTGCAGTCCTCTAGGTTCCGGTGCGGATGGTGCTAGTGGTATTGGTGTTACATATGTGACTAATGTGAATTTACACCAAATCTAGGCAATGCGCGCCCTAATGGGAAGACGCCTGCTGCAAAGTACATGGATGGAATTTGTTCGGCAGGGAATGGCCTGCAATTGCGTGCCCGCCCCAATTGTTGTCAATATCGCACGATTGCGGGCGGGCCGGACCGGAATTGGTGTGCGGCTCGCCAACATCTGTGGGAACCTTTAACGCGTGAGCAATGTAGAAAATGTAGTCAGTGAATGGTTGCCCCTGCCGGACGTGGCAGCGCGGCTTGACATCTCTGTCACGAGAGTCCATGCCCTTGTCAAGGACGGTTCCCTGTTGGCCGCCCGGGTGGGGGAGCGCAACATTCGCGCAGTGCCCGCCGAATTCTTTAGTGGCGGCCACATCGTTGAAAGCCTGCGGGGGACCATTACCGTCCTTCACGACGCCGGCTTTGACGACGAGGAAGCCATTGTGTGGCTTTTCACCCCCGATGATTCTCTGCCGGGCCGTCCCATAGACGCCCTGCACGAAGGGCGCAAAACCGAAATCCGCCGCCGCGCAGCCGCCCTCGGGTGGTAACAGCCGCCGGTGACGTTCTAGGACGTGCGGGAGACGGCGCTTCGGCCCAGTGCTGAGAGCGCTTTCCGGACATCAGCTGCAACGGGAAGGGCTGCGAGGGCTGCAAAGGCCGTGCTGCTCAGCCCGGAAATCATCTCTTCCGTCCGCGCCAGCGCCTGGGAATCGACCATGATGGCGCACAGCTTGGCAATTTGATCCTCGCCCAGGTCCTGCCGGCCCAGGTGCGAATCGACAAACCGCCTGTCGGCCTCATTGGCGCCGTCGATGGTCAACCCCACCAGCACGGTGCGCTTGCCTTCCCGGAGGTCGTCGCCCGCCGGTTTCCCGGTCTGGGCAGGGTCGCCAAACACGCCCAGGACGTCGTCGCGCAATTGGAAGGCTTCGCCCAGGGGTAGGGCGAACGCACTGTACCCTGCCAGGAGTTCGGTGCTGCCGCCTGCCAGCGCCCCGCCCAGCACCAGCGGGTGCTCGGACGAGTACTTGGCACTCTTGAACCGGATGATGGCGGAGGCGCGGGCCACGGCTGTCCCGTGGGGTTTGGACGGCCCGGACACCTCCTCGAGAATGTCCAGGTACTGCCCGGCCATGACCTCTGCCCGCATCAGGTTGAACACGGAGCGGGCCGGGCTGGCGGCGCCGGCGCCGATGGAGGCAAAAACCTCTTCGCTAAATGACAGGCACAGGTCGCCGGTCAAGATGGCCGCCGCATGGCCGAATCGTTCCTCGTTCAACGCCCAGTTGCGTTCCGCATGCAGGGTGCTGAACTGGCGGTGGACGCTGGGGCCGCCCCTGCGGGTGTCGGACCTGTCAATGATGTCGTCATGGATCAGGGCGGCAGCCTGAAACAGTTCCAACGCAGCCCCGGCCAGGATGATTTCGCGGGCACCGGCTCTGCCCCCCGCCCCGCGCCAACCCCAATAGGCCAGCAGGGCCCGCATGCGCTTGCCACCGGTCACCAGCGACCTGATGGCATCCACCAGGACCAGGGTGTCCGGGGAAATCCGGCCAAGCAGCGTGTGCTTTTCGTCCAGGAAGGATGTCAGTTCATCCGCCACTTCTGCGACAAAGGCTTCCTGCTCAACCGTGGTCGGGTCCTCCGTGGTCGCGGCAAATGCGCTCATGCTGTGGGAATCCTTGCTGTGTCTCGCCATGGGTGGAATCGGGAAAAGTGTTCGGGGTTACTTCAGGGACGCCGGCAATACGTTGGCGCCAACGGTAACCGTGGACGTGGAACCGGTCTGGACAACGCTGACCACCACATTCTCCTGCCCCGCGCCGCGCACAAATGTCTTCGAGGGCGTGCCATCCACCGCATCCCCGGGGAGGGCCGTAAACTTTTGGCCCGTGTAGACCTTGGTGTAATACGCCAGGACGTCGGCGGGCTTGGCCGTGATCGTGGCGGTCAGGGACGCGACGGACAAAGGGGTGCTCCGTTGCAGGCTTGATGCCTGGACCTGTGCACCCTTCATGAGGGGAATGAGCGTGGACGGGAAGCCGGCCACCAGTTCATTGACGGCGGATTCCACCGTGGGCTGTGCGCTGGCATCGGTGCTGGCGGCCGCGGTGGTGGCCGGGCCGGAGGCCGCACTGGTGGCAGTGGTGGAACCCGGTGCGGACGACGACGGCGAAACCGGGGCCCCGGAGCAGCCGGAAAGAAGCACGACGGCGGCCACGGCCGCGACGGCCGAAAGGTGCGACAGCCGCGGGGCCAAGGCGGACGCGCATTGGGTGCTGGCGGTGATCATGGCGATTTCCTTAGCTGCCGGGGTCGGTGCAATGGATCCAGACCAGTTTACCTGCGGGCGGTGGGTGGAATTGCCGGGGCCACTGTGTCAGGGCCCTTCACTACACTTGAAGTGTGGAGCAGCAACCTCGCCGTATGGCCATGCGCCCCGCCCGGGCAGAGCCCGGGGCGGGTGAATCGGCGCTGCGCCGGGACCAGGCCGGCAGGGTGCTGGACCAGTCCGGGTGCACCATCATGCACGTGGACATGGACGCATTTTTTGTCTCAGTCGAGCTGCGCCAGCGGCCGGAGCTGAAGGGCCGGCCCGTGATTGTCGGCTTCCCGGAGGGCCGTTCAGTGGTCCTGTCCGCGTCCTACGAAGCCCGCAAGTTCGGTGTGAGGTCCGCCATGCCCATGGCGACGGCCATGCGGATGGCGCCCACCGCCGTCGTCATCAACCCGCGGCACGGCCTGTACCAGGAGGTGTCGGCGCAGGTCATGGAACTCTTCAACTCCATCACCGACACCGTGGAACCTCTTAGCGTAGACGAGGCCTTCCTGGACGTGGCAGGCGCCCTCCGGCGGCTCGGCACGCCACTGGAAATTGGTGCGCTGGTGCGCCGCCGCGTGGCCGCCGACCTCGGCATCACTGCCTCAGTGGGCATTGCATCCTCCAAGTTCGTGGCCAAGATCGCCTCCACGCGGTGCAAGCCGGACGGCATGCTGCTCATTGAAAGGGACCGCACGGTGGAATACCTGCACACCCTGCCCGTCCAGGCGCTGTGGGGGGTGGGGGCCAGGACGCTGGAAACACTGCAGCGGCTGGGCATCTTCACGGTGGCGGATGTGGCGGCCACCCCTGTTGGCGTGTTGCAAAAGACGCTCGGAGCCGGCGGCCGGGCCCTCCACCAGCTGTCGTGGGGGATCGATCCCCGGCCGGTCACACCGGTGCGGACGGAGAAAAGCATAGGCGCGGAGGAGACCTTCGCCGTTGACACGTTCGACGACGACGTCCTCACCCGGGAACTGCTCCGGCTTTCACACCGTGTGGCGGCGCGGCTGCGCGAATCGCACCTTGCCGGGCGGACCCTGGCCCTGAAAATCAAGTACTCCGACTTTTCCACCATCAGCCGCTCCAAGTCCATGGGGGCCGGCCTGGACAGTGCTGGCCAGATTTACGCCGGTGCCGTGGCGCTCCTGCGCGCCCTGGGGACCCGCCCCCAAAGCGTCCGCCTGATCGGCGTCAGGGTGGAATCCCTGGAATCCATCGAGACCGCACCGCTGCAGTTCAGCCTGGACCGGCGGGATGACAACGGGCGAAATGCCGAAGTGGCCGGCGACGCCATCGCCGCCAAATTCGGCGCCGCCACGGTGGTGCCGGCCAGGCTGCTGGCAAGCCGGCAAAAAAAGCAGGGGCCGGGCCCGCGATAATGGCTTGCAGAAACCGCGAAAATCACCGAAAATGCGGCCCATCCGGTGTTAGCCAAATTACTTTTTGACAGTACGGAACTCCATGCACACCGCCGGGTTTCAGTTCCACAAAATCAAGCCTATTGTTAGTAGTGGGAGTTCGCTCGGCAACGGTCCTAGACCCCGTTGGCACCCTGCGGAGACCGGGGCATTTTTTGTCCGGTTTCCACCGTGGGGAACTAAATGGGACACCAAGGGCGTTAACGAGTTAAGACGCCCATGGCCCTGACCTGAAGGAGGTCGTCATGCCCCTCTCTGAGCACGAGCAAAGACTGCTTGACCAGCTGGAGCAGCAACTGCATGCCGAGGACCCGAAATTTGCCAATGCACTGGCATCGGACCCGGCCCACTCGCTGTCCACCCGGCACATTGTGATCGGCGTTCTCGTCCTGATCGTCGGCATCATGGTTCTGCTTGGTGGCGTTGCGCTGTCGCAGATCGTGGTGGGAATCCTCGGGTTCCTGATCATGGGCGCAGGTGTGTACTTCGCGGTGTCAAGGCCCAAGTTCAGCGGTGACCCGACGGCCCCCGCAAAATCCGGGTCAAAGCAGAAGAGCGGCTTCATGAGCAACCTCGAGGAGCGTTGGGAAGAACGCCGCCGCGAGCAGTAGCTGAGCCTGGCATCCTGATCAGCACCGGGCAGCCCCGGCTGTGGGCTGCCGGATGACGTGATTCTTGTCGCGCGGCGCCGTGTGACGGCCCCTCGAGGCGACATCGATATCCCCAAAAGGTCCCTTCGAGGGCCTTTTTGCGTTTAACAGGACCTGTTGCCGCCCGGGGCGCCCCTGGCCTTCCGTGCGCCGGCCCTCCACTTTCCACCACCGGCGGCCGTCCGGACCCAATATTGCGCCCCAAACGGGCCCCGCGGCCGGGCGGGGCGCGGCAGTGCGGCGAGCCCGGGGGGAAATGCGGCCGGCCGCGAAAATTTCCCTCCACCCCGGCAAAGGCGTCTGCTTCCCTGCTATGGCAAGGATCCGGCTGCCGACACGCGGGCCAATTGGCGCGCCATGTCGTTGACGGTGGAGGATTGTGGAGTAATGTGGAGCGCGTAAGAGGGAAATGGTGAAGGGTAGCTCGAAAGACCTTGGGGGAGAGGGCGGTGGGGGATGTTTCTGGGAACACACTCACCGCGCCTCGACGAAAAGGGCCGGCTCATCCTTCCCGCCAAATTCCGGGAGGAATTGGCCGGTGGACTTGTCCTGACCAAGGGGCAGGAACACTGCATTTACGTCTTCAGTGCCAGGGAATTTGAAAAGGTCCATGCGGACATGGTGGGTGCACCGATGCAAAATCGGCAGGCACGCGACTATGGCCGCATCCTTCTCTCCGGGGCATCTGATGAAGTTCCCGACAAACAAGGGCGTGTGACCATTCCGGCCACACTTCGCGCCTACGCAGGTCTCGACCGGGAGTTGGTGGTCATTGGGGCCGGCAACCGTGCGGAGATTTGGGATGCCAAGGCCTGGACCGAGTACTTGGCGGAACAGGAAAAGGCGTTTGCGGAAATGGATGAAGACGCCGTCCCCGGCACAAAAGCGCAATAGGCAGCACGCAACATCAGCTCCATGCACCACCAGCACCACACGACATGGGTTTGAACCATGGCGCGGCACGGACTTTCTTGAATGAGGTCTCCAGCCGCCCGGCAGTGTCAATCCTGGCTCACCTTCCCCGGAGCCAGGCGGGACAGGCCCGGCGCGGAGGGGGAGCTGGTTTAAGAACGGCGGCCACCCACTGATCGAGCACTGACCGCAGACCAGGCAATCCGGACATCAAGGTACTTATCGGAAATGGAGGCGTGATGACGTCGGAAGTTCCCACGCCACCCACCTCAGCCCGCCACACACCCGTTCTCAAGGACCGCTGCATCAACCTCCTGGCTCCCGCCTTCGACACCGCCCTCCAGGAGGGGCGCACCCCCTTCGTTATTGACGCCACGCTCGGCATGGGGGGGCACAGCGAGGCCATGCTCCAGCGGTTCCCCGAGCTGCACCTGATAGGCATCGACAGGGACACCGAGGCACTTGGCCTGGCCGGGGCCCGCCTGGCACCCTTCTCCGCCCGCACCGACCTGGTGCATGCCGTGTACGACGAGATCCCCGAAGTGCTGGGCAACCTCGGCGTGCAGCAGGTGGACGGAATCCTCATGGACCTTGGCGTGTCCTCCCTGCAGCTGGATGAGCGCGAACGCGGATTCGCCTACTCCTTTGACGCACCCCTGGACATGCGCATGGACACCAGCCGCGGACCCACGGCGGCCGACGTCGTCAACACTTATTCAGAAGAAGACCTGGTGCGGATCATCCGCAAGTGGGGCGAGGAAAAGTTTGCCGGCCGCATTGCCAACCACATCGTTGCTGCCCGTGACAGGAAGCCCCTCACGCACACCGGCGAACTGGTCGACATCATCCGCAACGTGGTCCCCGCCGGGGCCGCACGCACCGGCGGCCACCCGGCCAAACGAACATTCCAGGCGCTGCGGATTGAAGTCAATGAGGAACTGAGCGTGCTTGAGCGTGCCGTCCCCGCCGCGGTCGATGCGCTGGGCCTGCACGGTCGCGCCGTCGTCATGTCCTACCACTCGCTGGAGGACAAGATCGTCAAGGCTGTTTTTGCCGCCGGGTCACGTTCTTCGGCACCGGCGGGCTTCCCCGTGGAACTTGAAGAGCACAAGGCCACCCTCAAGCGCCTGACCAAGGGAACCGAAATTCCCACGGAAGAAGAAATTGCAGAAAACCCCAGGGCCGCGTCCGCGCGGCTTCGCGCAGTGGAAAAAGTGAAAGTTAGGAACCGCACATGAGCCAGCTTGCATTCCGCACGGTTTCAGCCACGAGCGGCAACAATGCCCGAGTGCTGCAAGGAGGGGACCCCCACCGCGAGGGGGGCAACCCGCTCCGCGGAACGGCTCCCAAGGCAGCAAGGCCCCGGACCCCGCTTTCCCTGGTGGTCTCGGTGCCGCGGCGGAACCGGACCCCGCTGGTGGTTTCCTTGTTTCTGCTGGTGGTGGCGGCGCTGTCGGCCGTATTGGTCATGAGTGTTTCGGTGTCCCAGGGACAGTACGAGCTGGTGGCCCTGAAGACGCAGCAAAGCAACCTGGAGAAGTCCAACCAGGCGCTGGAACTTGACCTGACCGCACGTGTTGCCCCACAGAGCCTCGTGGCCAAGGCTGCGGCCATGGGCATGGTGCCGGCTGCCACAACCGGCCAGATTGACGTGCGCACCAAGAAGGTGACAGGCAACCCCCAGCCCGCGTCGGCGGACACCAAGGGCCTGGTGGTCATTCCACCGGCCAACATGAACGCACCCCAGCCCGCCGCGGCCGCTGCCGCCGCCCCGGGCACGTCCCTCCAGGATGCAGCAGCCAAGGACGCCGCGGCCTCCCGCACGGATGCCCCCAAGGCTGTTTTGGGGGCTGCCCCGGCTGCCCCGGCGGCCGCGGCACCGGATCTCAATGGCGGCACCATCCCCGCTCCGGGGCAAAAGCACAGCTAAGGTGTGAGGGACACGGGCGGACCGCACCAGCCGCCCGGCAGGCGGGGGGACCGTCCAGCAGGCAATACATACAGGCAGCAAGGAAACGCAGTGGCAAAAGACTCCCCAAACCCAACGAACGGTGCACTTGCACACCGCTTGAACAAGGTGGGCCGGGGCCGGATGCGTGTTGGCTTCGTCGTCATGCTGGCCTTTCTCCTGGTCATCGCGGGCAAGCTTGTCATGATCCAGGGGCTGGATGTAGGCCATCTGGCTGAAGCGGCCGAGACCCAGCGGACGGTGGTGCAAAAGCTGCCCGCCGTGCGGGGAAAGATCCTGGATGCCAACGGCAAGGTGCTGGCCGAAAGCATCCTGCGCTATGACATCACGGTTTCGCAGGTCAACAGCTCCCTGTATCCGGAATACAAGCACGTTGACACCGCCAGCCAAAAAACGGTGACGTACACCCGGGCCGAAGGGCTGCAGCAGCTGGCGGACGTGCTGAAGCTGCCCGTTGACCAGGTCACCAAGGCCGCCACGGGCGACAAGACGTTCAATTACATCGTCAAGGACGTCAGCCCTGCCGTGGAGAGCCAGGTGGCGGCCCTGGGCGTGCCCGGCATCTATTCCCAGGCCCAAACCAAGCGCGTCTACCCCGCCGGCTCAGTGGGCGGCAACATTGTCGGCTTCCTGGGCTCGGACGGCACACCGCTGGCCGGAATTGAGCTGACCATGAATGACAAGCTCACCGGCAAGGACGGCTCACGCACCTACCAGGCCGGCAAGAACGGGATCATCATCCCCACCGCGCCCGTCAGGACCGTCCCGGCCGTGGACGGCCAGACGGTCAAGCTGACCATGAACCAGGACATCCAGTATTACGCCCAGCAGGCCGCCCAGGAACAAAAGCAAAAATACAGCGCCCAGTGGGCCACCATCCTGGTCATTGAGGTCAAGACCGGCAAGGTGGTGGCGATGGCCGACACCGACACCGTGGACCCGAACGACCCGGGCAAGACGGCCGCCGCCAACCGCGGCGCACGCTCCGTAAGCGCCGTCGTCGAGCCCGGCTCAACTGACAAGATCATGACGGTGTCCGGGGTGATGGACAAGGGCCTGATGAACCCCCTGACGCACATCGTGGTGCCGCCCACCTACACCGTGGACGGGGAAACATTCACCGACGCATTCCCGCACGGCACTGAGCAGCGCACCCTGGCCGGCATCATCGGCCAGTCCCTCAACACGGGAACGGTCATGGCGGGGGAGAAGATGACCCCGCAGGAACGTTATGACAACATGCGCAAGTTCGGGATCGGCCAGCTCACCGGCATCCCGCTGCCCGGCGAGAGCCCCGGCATTTTCGCCACCCCGGACAAATGGGACGTGCGCCAGCAATACACCATCCTGTTCGGCCAGGGCGTTGCCCAAACACCGCTGCAGACAGCAATGGTGTACCAGACAATCGCCAACAACGGCGTCCGGCTCAAGCCTCAGCTGATCGATTCCTTTACCGCAGCGGACGGCACCGTGTCCACGGTTCCGCAGGCACCGGGCATCAAGGTCATCAGCCCCCAGACGGCCCAGCAGGATCGGGACATGCTGGAAAGCGTCGCCACCATGGGTGACGCCCCGGATGTGAAGATCCCGGGCTACCGGGTGGGCGGGAAAACCGGCACGGCAGAGGCTCCGGCCAGCAACGGCGGGTTGAGCGGGTACACCTCCTCCTTCATCGGCATGGCGCCCATGGACAATCCCGAGTACGTTGTTGCCGTGACCGTCCAGCAGCCGCAGGGACTCATTTACGGCGTCACCCAGGGCTACACCTTCAACGACGTCATGGGCCAGGTCCTGCGCACCTACGATGTTCCGCCGTCCAGCACCCCGTCCGTCAAGCTTCCCCAGTTCTACAAGTAACCCGCGCAGAGCACGACACAACATGAAAGAAATTCACCCAGTGGAACAGCCCGGCCCCGGCCAAAATCCGAACCGCACCCCGCCCCTGAGGCCCGCCCGCCAGGTGCCCGTGGCGCTGGAGCGAATTGCCTCCGCGGCCGGGGCCAGCCTGCCCGCGGGCGGTTCCTCCACGTGGGTGACGGGCGCAAGCCTGGATTCGCGCAGCATCCTGCCGGGCGACCTCTACCTGGCCCTGCCAGGCGCCCATGTGCACGGTGCAGCCTTTGCCCGCCAGGCTGTCGCGGCCGGTGCCGTTGCCGTGCTGACGGACGACGCCGGCGCCCGCCTTGTCGGGGACGGTTGCGGTGTTCCCGTGCTTGTCTGTGCGGACCCCCGGGCCGTGACCGGTGCGGTGGCTGCCCTCGTCTATGGCACGGACCCGGCCGGCGGCGGGACGGGCATGGCGATGTTTGGCATCACGGGCACCAATGGCAAAACCACCACCACCTATTTCCTGAACTCCCTGCTCCGTGCCCTGGGAAAGGCCACGGGGCTCATTGGCACCATTGAGATCCTGGCCGGGGACCAGCCCATCCCCAGCAAGCTCACCACCCCCGAGTCCACCGACGTCCACGCCCTGCTCGCCGTCATGTCGGAACGCGGACTCGACGCTGCCTCCATGGAGGTTTCCTCCCATGCACTGGCCTTTGGCCGGGTTGATTCGGTGGTTTTTGACGTGGCCGGATTTACCAACCTGACCCAGGACCACCTGGACCTGCACGGCGGCATGGACGGCTACTTTGCCGCGAAGGCGCAGCTGTTTACCCCGGAGCATGCCCGACGCGCCGTGGTGACGGTGGACGGGCCGTGGGGGCGCAAGCTCGCTGAGACGGCCACCGTGCCGGCTGCCACCCTGTCCACGCTGCCGGGGGGAACCGCCGACTGGCGGGTGGCCGGCATTGAACGGATCGGCGTGGGATCGCGCTTTGAACTCCACGGGCCCGGCGGAGTGGAGTTGCGCGTAAAAACCGGCCTGCCCGGCGGCTTCAATGTCTCCAACGCCGCCCTGGCCCTGGCCATGGTGGCCGAGCACCTCCTCACCGAGAAGGACGACGGCGGCACGCATGACGACGGCGGCACCCGGCGCGCCGCCGTCGTCCGCGTGCTGCAGGCGGCCCTCGACGCAAGCGACCCCTTCACCCTCGACGTGCCGGGTCGCATGCAGCTGGTCGGCACCGCGCCCGTGGCCGTGGTGGACTTTGCCCACAACCCCGACGCGCTCCGGCTGGCGCTGGCGGCCATCCGCTCCGGCGAGCCCGGCTCCAGGGTCATCGTGGTCTTCGGCGCCACGGGGGAGCGGGATGTGACGAAGCGGCCCATCATGGGCGCCATCGCGGCCGAAAACGCCGACATTGTCATCATCACCGACGACGACCCCCATGACGAGGAGCCGGCAGGAATCCGGGCCGGGGTCCTGGCCGGTGCCGTGGAGGCCAACACCCGCCTCGGGCTGGGCCGGACCATCGAGGAGCACGGGGAGCGTGCGGCGGCCATCCACCGCGCAGTGGAGCTGGCCAGGCCCGGCGACACCATCCTGGTGGCCGGGCGCGGCCATGAGGTGCACCAGGAAGTCAAGGGCGTCAACGTGGCCCTGGACGACAGGGTGGAGCTGAAGCAGGCCCTGGCCCGCTATGGATTCCCCGTCGCCGGAGCCGGCAGGATAGAGTCATAAACCGAGATGATTGAATTTTCAGCGGCCGAGATTGCCGATTACACCAACGGACGGCTGTCAGCCGGAACCGACCCCAACTGCCTCATTGACGTGGCCCTCATCACCACAGACTCCCGCGAGGCCTCGCCCGGGAGCATGTATGTGGCCAAGGCCGGCGAACACGCCGACGGGCACGACTTTATTGCCGCAGCCTTCACCGCGGGGGCGGTGCTGGCCCTGTCGGAGCGTGAGGTGCCCCGTGGCGCTGGAGGATCCTTTCCAGCGGTCATCGTGGCCGACGCTGTTGCCTCCATGGGCCTCTTGGCTGCCGAGGTGGTGCGCCGCATCCGGGCCCATTCGCCCCTGACTGTCATCGGCATCACCGGCTCGGCCGGAAAAACAACCACCAAGGACCTGCTCGCCGGTGTGTTGTCACAGCTGGGCGACACCGTGGCACCAGTCGGCTCCTACAACGGGGAAGTGGGCGTGCCGCTGACGGTGTTCCGCGCTGTGGAGACCACCCGGCACCTCATCATTGAGATGGGGGCCACGAAAATGGGCCAGATCAGTTACCTGGCGGGGATCGTCAAGCCCGACATTGGCGTAGTGCTGTGCGTTGGGAGCGCCCACGCCGGTGAGTTCGGCTCCATTGACAACATCGCCACGGCCAAGGGCGAGCTCGTGGAGGCGCTGCCCGCAGGCGGCACTGCCATCTTGAACTTCGATGATTCACGGGTCCGCGCCATGGCACGCCGGGCCGGTGCGCCCGTCACCTTCTTCAGCAGCGCCGAAGCCGGCGGTTCCGCGCACACCGGAGGGGCCGGCGTCGTCAACGCCCTCAACGTCCGCACCACCGGCGGCCACCCGGAATTTGACCTGGTGTTCCCCGGCAGCGGGGAAAGCCACCCCGTGAGCAGCAAGCTCCTGGGGCTGCACCATGTGGCGAACCTGCTGGCTGCCGCCGCGGCCGCCCACGCGGCAGGCGCCGCACCCGCGGACATTGCCTCAGCCCTCAGCGCCCAGGGGCCCGCCAGCCGCTACCGGATGGAACGCACCGACCGCCCGGACGGCGTCACCATCATCAACGACGCCTACAACGCCAATCCGGAATCCATGCGGGCCGCCCTGCGCACCCTGGCGGAGCTGGGTGCCGGCGGAACCCGCCGCACCTGGGCCGTCCTGGGCGAGATGCTGGAGCTGGGCAGCGATTCCGTGCTGGAGCACGACGCCGTGGGCCGGGTGGCCGTGCGGCTGAACATTTCCAGGCTCATTGTGGTCGGCACCCCCGCGCGTTCCATGCACGTGGGCGCCGTCATGGAGGGCTCATGGGGGGACGAGTCGATGTTTGTCCAGGACGCCGACGCCGCACACCAGCTGTTGCTGCGCGAGCTGGCCCCCGGGGACATCGTGCTGGTCAAGTCCTCCAACGGTGCCGGCCTGCGCTTCCTCGGGGACCTGCTGGCAGCGGATCGGATAGCATTGCCTTCGGGGAAGGCGGAAACTGCGGGCGGCGCAGGCACAGGAATCGACCAGAGCACGGTTCAGGGCACAGTCCAGAGTAATGTTCAAAAAAACCCCGGCGAAAGGACCCCTCAGCCGTGATTGCATTGCTTATTGGCACCGGACTGGCACTGGCCCTCTCGATGGTCGGCACGCCCCTGTTCATCCGGCTCCTGGTCAAAAAGGGGTACGGGCAGATCATCCGCGATGACGGCCCCACCACCCATCAGATCAAGCGCGGCACCCCCACCATGGGCGGCACCGTGGTGGTCGGCGCGGTGGTCCTTTCCTACTTCATCACCCACCTGATCATTTGGCTCCTGAACCCCAATTCGCAGGGGCCCACCGCATCCGGGCTGCTCATGATCTTCCTCATGCTGGGCCAGGGCCTGGTGGGATTCCTGGACGACTTTTTAAAGATTTCCAACCAGCGCAGCCTTGGCCTGGACGCCAAGGGCAAGCTGGCCGGGCAGGCCGTGGTGGGCATTGCCTTTGCCGTCATGGCACTCGGCTTCCCCGACAGCTCCGGCAAGACGCCCGCCAGCACCTTCATTTCCTTCGCCCGCGACATCCCCTCCCTCAACCTGGCCTTTGCCGGTGCCGGGCTGGGTGTGGTGTTGTTTGTCCTGTGGTCCAACCTGATCATTGCCGGCACCACGAACGGCGTGAACCTCACCGACGGCCTGGACGGGCTCGCCACGGGTGCCGCCATCCTGGTCTTTGGCGCCTACACCCTGATTGGCCTGTGGCAGACCAGCCAGGGCTGCGGCGGCCGGAAGGTGCCCGCTGAAACCGTGTGCTACGAAGTCCGCGACCCGCTGGACCTTTCCCTTGTCGCCGTCATCATGTTTGCCGCGCTGATCGGGTTCCTGTGGTGGAACACCTCACCGGCCAAGATTTTCATGGGGGACACGGGATCGCTGGCCATCGGCGGGGCCATGGCCGGCTTTGCCATCCTCTCCCGGACGGAAATCCTGCTGTTCATCATCGGCGGGCTCTTTGTCCTCATCACCCTCTCCGTCATCATCCAGGTGGGCTTCTTCAAGCTGTCCAAGGGCCGCCGGGTGTTCCTGATGGCACCCCTGCAACACCACTTTGAACTCAAGGGCTGGGCCGAGGTCACCGTGGTGGTCAGGTTCTGGATCCTGGCCGGGCTCATGGTGGCCGTGGGGCTGGGCGCCTTTTACGCTGAATGGATTGTCCGACTGTGACACACACTGCACCCGCCTCCACCGCCGCCGCCGGGGCAGGCCGCCTGGCCGGCCTCACCAGCTGGGACGCCGACTGGGCCGGGCTCCGCGTGGTGGTCACCGGCATCACGAAGACAGGCTTCTCCGTGGCCGACACCCTCGCCGAGCTGGGCGCCCGCGTGGTGGTGGTGGCCTCCTCGCACGACGACGAGTCCCGGCGCGCCGCCGACACCCTTCGCATTGTGGGGGTTGAGGACGTCATCCTGGGCCGGGAATCCTCCACCGTGCTGCCGCTGGTGGGCGGTGAACCGGCCGAACTGGTGGTCACGAGCCCCGGCTACCGGCCCAGCCACCCTCTGCTGGCTGCCGCAGCCGACGCCGGCATCCCCATCTGGGGCGACGTGGAACTGGCCTGGCGCGTGCGCACCCGCGAGGGACGCAAAACCGCGGAGTGGATCACCATCACCGGCACCAACGGAAAAACCACCACCACCACCATGGTGGAACTGATGCTCCAGGCCGCCGGGCTGCGCGCCATCGCCGCGGGGAACATCGGCACGCCCATCCTGGACGCCGTGCGCGATCCGGAAGGCTACGACGCCCTGGCCGTGGAACTCTCCTCCTTCCAGCTGCACTGGATCCAGTCCCTGGAACCGGTGGCCAGCGCGTGCCTGAACCTGGCCGAGGACCATGTGGACTGGCACGGCAGCTTCGACGCCTATGCGGCTGACAAGGCCAAGGTCTACGCCAACACCAAGGCGGCCTGCGTCTACAACGCCGAACAAATCGAGACCGAACGCATGGTGGAAGAGGCCGACGTCCGCGAAGGCTGCCGTGCCGTGGGCTTCACCACCGGCTTGCCGGCCATCAGCATGGTGGGCGTGGTGGAGGGGCTCATCGTGGACCGGGCCTTCATTGCCGAACGCAAGGACTCCGCCGTCGAACTGGCCCATGTCAGCGACATTTCCGAGCTGGTGCCCCGGCACCTCGTGGCCAACGCGGCCGCCGCGGCGGCGCTGGTGCGGGCGTACGGGCTCACGCCGGAAAATGTGCGCGACGGCCTCATCGCCTACGAGAGCGGGGACCACCGGATCCAGCCCGTGGCCACCTCCGGCGGGGTCCTGTGGGTCAACGATTCCAAGGCCACCAACCCGCACGCAGCCGCGGCCTCCCTCTCCGCCTTCAAGCCCGTCATCTGGATTGCCGGGGGCCTGTCCAAGGGTGTCGAATATGACGAACTGGTCAGCGCCCATGCGGGCCGGCTCAAGGCAGTGGTCCTGATCGGGGAGGACTCCTCGGCCCTGGCCGGCGCCCTTTCGCGACACGCACCCGATGTGCCCGTCATTGAGACGGACAAGGGGCACACTGGCAGGGAAGGCGTGGCCGAAACGCCCATCTTCGGGGATGCCGTCATGGCGCAGGCCGTTGCCGCCGCCGCCCAGCTGGCGGAAGACGGCGACACCGTGCTCATGGCACCGGCATCAGCGTCGATGGACCAGTTTTCGTCCTACGCCCACCGAGGCCAGTCGTTCATCAACGCCGTGCGGGAGCTGTTGGAACGACGGGCGAGCGCCAACAAGGAGTCATAGTGGCCACTACGCCGGCAACCAGGGGCACCGCCCCCAAAGTGGCGCCCCCGTCCGGGCCCGCCCGCACCGCCACCAGCCGCTGGAAGCGCGTCCGCAACAGGGTCAATGCCCTGTCCGGACGGCCCAGCGCCTCCTACTACTGGATCATCGCCACCACTGTGGCACTGACCGCGGTGGGGCTCATGACAGTGCTCTCCGCATCGGCCGCCGAATCGATTTCGGCCGGCATTGACCCCTACTCCCTGTTCATCAAGGAGTCCATGTTTGCCGGCTTCGGGCTGGTGCTCATGATGGTCCTGTCCTTCGTGCCGCCGTCGGGCCTGAAGAAGATGGCCTGGCCCGCCCTGGGCCTGTCGGCGCTCCTGCTGATGCTGGTTGTCTTCACCCCGCTGGGTGTGAACATCGGCGGCAACAGGAACTGGATCAACTTCGGCAACTCCATCCAGTTCCAGCCCTCCGAGGCCGCCAAGTTGGCGCTGGCGCTGTGGATGGGCCTGGTCCTGTCCCGCAAGGGCCGGCTCATGGCGGACTGGCGGCACACGCTGCTGCCCGTGGTGCCCGTGGGCGGCATCCTGGTGCTGCTGATCCTGCTGGGGCATGACCTCGGCACCTCCGTCATTGTCATGGCCGTCATCGGTGCCGGGCTGTATTTTGGCGGCGGCAGCAAGCGTGTGCTGATTGGCGCGGTGGGCGTCGGGGTGGCTGCCGCCGTGGCCATGGCCGCCTTCAGCGGCAACAGGACGGCACGGCTCTCCGGCTGGCTGGGCAACTGCAGCGACGGCCAGGGCCTGTGCGACCAGGCGCAAAACGGGCTGTACGCGCTGGCGTCGGGCCGGTGGTTTGGCGTGGGGCTGGGGCAGAGCCGGCAAAAATGGAGCTGGATCCCCGAAGCCCACAACGACTTCATCTTTGCCATTCTCGGCGAGGAGCTGGGCCTGCTGGGCACGCTGGTCATCATTGCCCTCTATGGAGTGCTGGCCTTCGCCTTCTTCCGCGTCATCATGAAGCGCAACGACACGTTCGCCCGGGTGGTGTGCGGGTCCATCCTGGCCTGGATCATCGGCCAGGCCTTCGTGAACATAGCCATGGTTGCCGGGCTCCTGCCAGTGATCGGTGTTCCACTGCCATTGATTTCCTACGGCGGCAGTGCCTTGGTGATGGTGCTGGCGGGAATCGGCGTGGTGCTGTCCTTTGCCCGCACCGACCCCGCAAGCGACGCTGAAGCAGAAAGCGCATCGATTTCTTCATGACGAATACAGCAAACGCCGTCTCCCGCCCGGGCGGCCCCCTTTCCGTGGTGCTGGCCGGCGGCGGATCCGCCGGCCACGTCAGCCCGCTGCTGGCCATCGCCGCGGCCGTCCGCCGGGCCGTTCCGGAGACCGCCATTCTGGCCGTGGGAACGGCAGACGGCCTGGAAACACGCCTGGTGCCGGCCGCGGGCCATGAACTGGCCACCATCGCCCGGATACCGCTGCCGCGCAGGCCGTCGCCGGAGCTGCTGAAACTGCCCGGGCGCATGCGCGCGGCCATTGCCGACGGCAGGCGCGTCCTGACCGAGGCCGGGGCGGACGTGCTGGTGGGGGTGGGTGGCTACGTGTGCACGCCCATGTACCTGGCCGCCAGGCACCTCGGCGTGCCCATCGTGGTGCACGAGGCCAATACGAAGGCCGGGCTGGCCAACAAGGTCGGCGCCCGCTACGCCGCGCACGTGGGGACCGCCTTTGCCGCCACCAAGATCCGCGGCGGGCAGCTGGTGGGCATGCCCATGCGAGCGGCCGTGTCCGGGCTTGACCGCGCTGCGGCGCGCGCCGGTGCCCGCGAACGGCTGGGCCTGGACGCCGAAGCCCCCACGCTGATTGTCACGGGCGGCTCACTCGGGGCCCTGCACCTGAACACGGCCCTGGCCGGGGCCTTGGAGGCGCTGGCCGGCGCCGGCATCCAGACCCTGCACATCACCGGCCGCGGCAAGGCTGTCATGGCGGACGACGGCGGCCCCCTCACCGCCCCCCGCTACCGCCAGCTGGAGTACGTGGACGCCATGGAGGACGCCTATGCCGCGGCAGACCTGCTGTTGTGCCGCTCCGGCGCGGGGACAGTGTCCGAGGTGGCCGCCGTCGGGCTTCCGGCCGTGTTTGTTCCCCTTCCCGTGGGCAACGGCGAGCAGGCCCGCAACGCGGCAGGACTGGTGGCTGCGGACGCAGCGCTGCTGGTGCCCGATGCGCAGCTCAACGCTGCCTGGATCGAGGCGAATGTGGTCCCGCTGTGCCTGGACCCGCAGCGGCTGGCCGGCATGTCCTCACGGGCGGCGGGGCTGGGCATCCGGGACGCCGCGGAGCGCATGGCGGACATGGTTTTGGCGGCAAGCGGAAAGTGGCAGCAACAGTGACACAAACATCGGCAGCAACACCTTATGAGGCCCCCACCCTGGCTGAACTGGGCAGGGTGCACTTCATCGGCATGGGCGGGGCGGGAATGTCCGCCATTGCCCGCATCATGCTGGGCAGGGGCGTGCCCGTCAGCGGATCGGACGCCAAGGATTCGGCCGGGCTCGCCGCGCTGGCCGGTCTCGGCGCCTCCGTCCAGGTGGGGCACCATGCCGCCAATGTGGCCGGCGCGGACACCGTGGTGGTCTCCACCGCCATCCGCGAGGCCAACCCTGAACTGGCGGCGGCCAGGGCGGCCGGCCTGCGCGTGCTCCACCGCTCCCAGGCGCTGGCGGCGGCCATGGCCCAGGACACCGTGGTGGCTGTTGCCGGCACCCACGGCAAAACCACCACCACCTCCATGATCACCGTGATGCTCCGCGGCGCCGGGGTGGACGCCTCCTTCGCCGTGGGCGGCACCGTCCAGGGCCTGGGCGTCAACGCGGCGCACGGCAGCGCCCCGGTGTTCGTGGCCGAAGCGGATGAATCGGATGCCTCCTTCCTGAACTACCGGCCGCGGATTGCCGTGGTCACCAACATGGAAGCCGACCACCTGGACCACTACGGCACTCCCGAGGCGGTCTTCGCCGCCTTTGATTCCTTTGTGTCCCTGCTGCCGGCGGACGGGCTGCTGGTTGCCTGCGCCGACGACGCCGGTTCGGCCGCTCTGGCTGCCCGGGCTGCGGCTTCCGGAAAGCGCACCCTGAGCTACGGCTTCAGCGATGCGGCGGAGCTGCGCATAGTGGCTGGCTCGGGGGAGGGGCTGGCCACGGACACCACGCTGCTCCTGCCGCCCGCCGGCACCGCCTCCCGCAGCGTGCCCCTTCACCTGCAGGTGCCCGGGGACCACAACATCCGCAATGCCGCAGCCGCCGTGGCCGTGGCGCTGGAGTTGGGTGTTGACGTCGATGCCGCGCTGGCCGCACTGGCCACGTTCAGCGGTGCCGCCCGCCGATTCGAGTCCAAGGGGGAGGGGCGCGGGGTGCGGGTGTTTGACGACTACGCACACCACCCCACGGAGGTCACCGCGGCCCTCAAGGCCGCCCGCACCGTGGCTGCCGGACACAAGGTCCACGTGCTGTTCCAGCCGCACCTGTTTTCCCGGACCCGGGAATTCGCCGCCGAGTTTGCCCGGGCCCTGGACCTGGCGGACACCGTGGCCGTGCTGGACATCTACCCCGCCCGTGAAGACCCCATTCCAGGGGTGGACAGCACGCTGATCACCCGCCGCCTTGCCGCGCCCCGCGGCTACTGGCCGGACCCTGCGGCAGCCGTGGCGGCGCTTGCTGCCGCCGCTGCCCCCGGGGACCTGATCCTGACGGTGGGCGCGGGTGATGTCACGGCCTACGGCCCGGCACTGGTGGCGGCCCTGCAGGCCGGTCCCGCTGCGGCTCCCGGGACCTCACCCGCTAACGGCGGGCAGCATGGCTGAGCCGCGCCGCCCCCGCATCATCCGCACCCGGCCCGCCACAGGGCCCGACGGCGGCGCCCCCGCGGGTGCCGGTCCGGGGCCGAATTCAGGGCCCGAGCCCGACGGCGGCCACGTTGCCGCGGCTACGCCCTCCGCCGCCACGGCGGGCGGCAACACGCAGGCGGCCAGGCCCACCAGCAGCAAGGTGACTGTCACGCCGCTGGAACCTGATGCACCTGTCAAAACGGCACCTCGCGAAGCCGCACCTGCCAAAACCGTGACGGCCAAAACCGCGACGGCCAAAACCGCGCCGGCGAAGGCGCCCGGACGCCCCGTGGTGGATTTCGCCGCGCGCGCGAAACGCCCTGCCAAGGACGCCGGCCCGGTCCCGGACGGCAAACCTGAAAAGGGCGGGAAGAAGAAATCCGGCACATCGACTGGCCGCGGCGCCGGCGCGACAGTCCTGGCCTTTCCCACGCCCGCCCACAAGAAGCGCCGTCGGCGTGCCTGGATTGCCTTTTCTGCCGTGGCGGCCGTCCTGGCCATCGTCATGGTGGTGGCGTTGTTTTCGCCGGTCCTGGCCGTTCGGACCATCCACATTGACGGGCGCAAGCTGGTGGCGGAGAAGACGCTGCAAACAGCACTTGCCCCGCTGGTTGGCACGCCCCTGCCCCAGGTGACGCAGCAGGACGTAGACAGGCTGCTGGCGAAGGTGCCGCAGGTCAAGAGTTCGCGCATCGAGGCACAGCCCCCTTCGGCCCTGCTGGTCCAGGTGGTGGAAAGGGTCCCCGTGGCCCTGCTGAAGAACGGCAGCGGCTTCGTCATGGTGGACCAGGACGGCGTGGAACTTGGCACCGCCAAGGATGCCGCCTCGGCAGGCCTTCCGCTCATTGACGGGGGCCTGGCCGCCGTCTCAAAGGACACCTTCAGTGCCATGACCGCAGTCCTGGCGACCCTGCCGAAATCGGTGCTGGGCCGGCTGGCCAGCGCCACCGCAAAGTCTCCCGACGCCGTCGAACTTCAGATGGTGGACGGAAAGACCGTGGTGTGGGGGAACGCAGCGGACATGGAGCTGAAGGCACAGGTCCTGCAGGCCCTCATCGACGCCCCGGCACCCACCGTGGATCCGGGAAAGCCGGCCCCGCCACCCGTCCAGGTGTACGACGTCAGCACGCCGCGCTATCCTGTGACACGCTAGAGGGGGTGCGAACCGGTGCCACCCCAAGGTTTTTTGGCCGGATTCGCACGACACGCGGGGGCGGTTATTGCATGCGGCACCGATGCACCATAGCGTCACTGACAAGAGTTGGTTGACATAACTATAACCTTCAAGTTGAAGGTTAAGCTACCAAGGTTCAAGTGCAGCTTGAACCGCGGTGGCGCCAGCAGCACCCATGGAACTTACAGCAAGAAACGAACAAGGGACACGTAACGTGGCAGCACCCCAGAATTACCTGGCCGTCATCAAGGTCGTCGGCATCGGCGGCGGCGGCGTAAATGCAGTGAACCGGATGATTGACGTGGGCCTGCGCGGCGTTGAATTCATTGCCATCAACACGGACGCCCAGGCGCTGCTGATGAGCGACGCGGACGTCAAGCTCGACGTCGGCCGCGAGCTGACCCGCGGCCTGGGTGCAGGCGCCAACCCCGACGTCGGCCGCCAGGCTGCGGAGGACCACCAGGAGGAGATCGAGGAGGTCCTGCGCGGGGCCGACATGGTCTTCGTAACGGCCGGCGAGGGCGGCGGCACCGGCACCGGCGGCGCGCCCGTTGTGGCCCGCATTGCGCGCACCCTTGGCGCGCTGACGATCGGTGTGGTCACGCGCCCCTTCACCTTTGAAGGCCGCCGGCGCGCCACGAGCGCCGACAACGGCATCGAGGCCCTGCGCGACGAGGTTGACACGCTCATCGTCATCCCGAACGACCGCCTCCTCTCCATCAGCGACCGCAACGTCTCGGTCCTTGACGCATTCCGTTCCGCCGACCAGGTGCTGCTCTCCGGCGTCCAGGGCATCACCGACCTCATCACCACCCCGGGCCTGATAAACCTTGACTTCGCCGACGTCAAGTCCGTCATGCAGGGTGCGGGCTCGGCCCTCATGGGCATCGGCTCCGCCCGCGGCGAGGACCGTGCCGTCAAGGCGGCCGAGCTCGCCATCGCCTCCCCGCTGCTGGAGGCTTCCATTGACGGCGCCCATGGCGTGCTGCTGTCCATCCAGGGCGGCTCCGACCTGGGCCTGTTCGAGATCAACGAAGCTGCCCGCCTGGTGCAGGAAGTGGCCCACCCGGAAGCCAACATCATCTTCGGCGCCGTCATCGACGACGCCCTGGGCGACGAGGCCCGGGTCACCGTCATTGCCGCCGGCTTCGACACCCCGGACAACCAGCTCTCGGCGCCGGAGCAGGCGGCGGCCCCTGCCGCACCTCCCGTCCCGGCCGCCGTGCCGTCCTCCAGCGCCACGGTGACGAACCTGAACCAGTGGGGCCAGCAGCCTGCCAGCCACGTTCCCGCCGACGGCGGCTTTGACGTGGAACTGCCCGCCATCGTCGAGCCCGACCTGAGCGGACACCACGCCGATGAGCTCGACGTGCCGGACTTCCTGAAGTAGTTCCCGCCCGTCCAGCCGTGAAAGGCCAGATTGTCCGTGCAGTCGATGCCGCCCGTGCAGCCCCCGCAGTCCCTTGCGTGGTTTGCCGAAGAAGCCATCCCCGGGGTGTGGGTGGGCTTCAGCGACACCACCGCGGGTAACCTGGCCTTTCACGTCGGGGACGATCCCCGGCGCGTGGCAGTGCACCGCGCCGCCGTTGACGCCGGGCTGACTGCGCTGGTGGGCTCGCCCGTGCCGCTGCACCTGCAGTACATGGACCAGGTCCACGGCGCCGCCGTCGCCGTCATAGGCGGCCCCGCGCCACTGCCGGCGTTCCCGCCCCGCGGCCCGACGGCGGACGGCCTGGTTTCGCTGTCGGCCAGCCTTGCCGTCATGGTCGCCGACTGTGTTCCTGTGGTGCTTGTTGGGACCACCTCCGGCGGGAAGCCCGTGGTGGGAGTCGCCCACGCCGGCCGCCCCGGTGTGGAAAAGGGCATCATCGCCGCTACCGTGTCCGCCCTCCGTGGCGCCGGGGCATTGGACCTGCGGGCCTGGATCGGCCCCAGCGTATGCGGCCGATGCTACGAGGTGCCTGAGGACATGAGTGCCGCAGTCTCGCTGGTTGAGCCGGCCGCGCACGCCACCACGTCGTGGGGGACGCCTGCACTGGACCTCCCCGCCGCCGTAGCGGCCCGGCTGGCGGCTGCCGGAGTGGCTGCCCGCAACGTGGGCGCATGCACCCTTGAGCACCACCAGTTCTACTCCCACCGACGGGCCGTCCGTGACGGGGAGGCCGAGGGCCGCTTCATCGGCTTTGCCGCCATGGCCGCACCCGCTTCGACAACCGGCACAGCACCACAGCCCTGAAGCTGCCGTCCGGCTCCCGCACCACCGATCCGCCAGAAGGAACCCCAGCCATGACCACCTTGGATGCCCGCACCCGCCAACTCCAGGAAAGGTTGGCCGCGGTCGGTGAACGGATCCGGCTGGCCTCCGAAGCCGCCGGGCGTCCGGAAGCCCCGCCGGCCTTGATCGTGGTGACGAAGTTCCACCCGGCGACGGACGTCCGCAGGCTGGTGGGGCTCGGCGTGGCGGACGTGGGGGAGAACCGGGACCAGGAAGCCGCAGCCAAGGCGGACCTCGTGGCCGAACCGGGCGTGCGCTGGCACTTCATTGGACAGCTCCAAAGCAACAAGGCCAAGTCAGTGGCCCGCTACGCCCATTCCGTCCACTCCATCGACAGGGCGCAGCTGGTCAAGGCCCTGGGCCGTGCCATGGATGCGCAGCAGGACCTGAACGGCCGGGCCGCCCTGGAATGCTTCATCCAGGTGGACCTCTCCCAAAGTGCGGGCGGCACCTCCGGGACCACAGCGGAAGGCGGGCCGGGCGCGCGGGGTGGGGCGGCGCCGTCGGACGTTGACAGGCTGGCCGAGCTGGTGGCTGCCACGGACGGGCTCAGGCTGGCCGGCGTCATGGCCGTGGCGCCCCTGGGTGCCGACCCGGCACCGGCCTTTGGCCTGCTCGCTGAAATTTCAGCCAGGGTGGTGGCCGCCCATCCCGGCGCGGGCGCCATTTCCGCCGGGATGAGCGGGGACCTGGAGCAGGCCGTGGCCGCAGGGGCGACACACCTGCGTGTCGGTTCCGATATACTCGGTGCCCGTCCCCGCGTGCTGTAGCGTTTTGGGTGTTGGCAACAACGTGCATGCCCGTAAATCCCACCCGCAGCAAGCAGACTGATGAGGAGCTAACCATGGCTGGCGCTCTGCGCAAGACAATGATCTACCTTGGGCTCGCCGACGGTGACGAGCACTACGACGCTGAGCAGGCACCGCCGGTCCACAAGGCAGCCAACGCTGCCGTGGAGTTTGAACGGGAGGCCGTTCCCGCGCCGGCCGCCGTGGCCGAAACTGCCGCGCCCAAGGCCGGCGACGAAGAATACCGGGCCCCGGTAACCCCCATCAAGCGGGCCGCATCGAATCGGGAAGAGGCTGCAAGTTTGCGTCAGATCACCACTGTTCACCCACGCTCCTACAATGACGCGAAAATCATTGGCGAGAGCTTCCGTGACGGCATTCCGGTCATCATGAATGTCACGGACATGGGCGAGGCAGACGCCAAGCGGTTGGTGGACTTCTCCGCCGGACTTGTCTTCGGCCTGCGCGGTTCCATCGAACGCGTCACCAACAAGGTTTTTCTGCTCTCGCCGTCCTATATTGAAGTCCTGGGCGACGACAAGAAGCTCTCTGACACCCAGGCCAGCTTCTTCAACCAGAGCTAGCTGCGGTCCGCCGGAACGAATTGTCATTGCCCGGGCACTTTGTGCCCGGGCAATGCGTTATATAGGGTGTCAGTTAAAGCTCGGTGGAACCGAATATTCATTGGGCCGGTTGTTTTTGTTTCATCCTTCGACTAGGGAATGTGTCCGCGCGCGTGCCAATTGTTTTCGCTCTTCTCTACATCCTGCTTCTGCTCTACTTTCTGGCGTTATTGCTGCGAATGGTCTTTGACTGGATCCAGGTATTCGCCCGGGACTGGCGTCCGCGTGGCGCCGCACTGGTGGGCGCCTCAGTGATTTACCGGCTGACGGATCCGCCCCTGCGCAGGCTGCGCGCCATGATTCCGCCCCTGCGGATCGGCAACGTGGCCCTGGACATTGGCTTCCTGCTGCTGTTGGTGGTTGTGGGCATTGGGATGAGTGTCACAAGGAATTTGGCAATATAGTGCCGCGTCGTTAGTTTTCGCCGCTGAAAAGTTATATTGTAAAAGCGATAGAACCCAAGTGCAGATCGCTTGATTTGTATTCGGTACCGTAGTTGGGATGGCTTCGGCCCGCTCCCAACTCACTAAGACCAATGAGGTGACTAGATGGCGCTTACGCCAGAAGATGTTGTCAACAAGCGGTTCCAGCCGACCAAGTTCCGTGAAGGCTACGACCAGGACGAAGTGGACGACTTTCTTGACGAGATCGTCGTTGAACTGCGCCGGTTGCACCAGGAAAATGACGAGCTGCGCAAGAAACTTGCCGACAACACATCAAATGTCCAGGCTGCCCCCGCAGCTCCCGCACCGCTGCTTGAGAAGGTACCGGAAACGGCTGCTGAGCCCGTCAAGGAAGCTGTAGTCGAGGCCGCCCCGGCCAAGCCTGCTACCCCGGCTGCTCCCGTGGTCGAGGCTGCCCCGGTTGCCGCTGCTGCACCTGCACCTGCTGCCGCGACTGGCGTGGAATCCGCTGCCGGCGTCCTGGCCATGGCGCAGAAGCTGCACGACGAATACGTCAATGCCGGTGTGGAACAGCGCGACAAGATCATTGCCGAGGCCCAGATCGAGGCCAGCTCCTTGGTCAACGACGCCCAGGAGAAGAGCCGCAAGACTCTCGGTGCCCTGGAGCAGCAGCGTTCGGTGCTCGAGCGCAAGGTTGAGCAGCTGCGCGGCTTTGAGCGCGACTACCGTTCGCGCCTGAAGACGTACATCGAAGGCCAGCTCCGCGACCTCGATGCCCGCGGCTCCGTGGCTGCGCCGGACTTCGCCGACGGCGGATCCGAGTCCTAGGACGCATCCAGTCCTGGCTCCCAGGATTCGGGGCGGCGGTGTGGGGATACCCGCACCGCCGCCCTTTGCCCGTTAACGCCCTACTATTGATATGTCCTGCAGGCCCGACGTAATGAAAGAACCATGAGCGAGAACTCCCAGCAGCACCCTTCCAGCGGCCCTGAAGACGCAACCGACCAGGTCGCGGCGGGGCGGCCACCTCTCCGCTGGGGCTTCCTGTGGACCTGGCTGGGC
Source organism: Arthrobacter sp. A2-55 (assembly GCF_025548615.1). NCBI lineage: Bacteria > Bacillati > Actinomycetota > Actinomycetes > Micrococcales > Micrococcaceae > Arthrobacter > Arthrobacter sp. A2-55. Next base: position 92,343 of record NZ_JAJLOZ010000004.1, read on the forward strand.
TTTGCCGCCCTTGCCTATGTTTGCGACCAGCTGACCAAGCTGTGGGTCACCTCGACCATGGTGGAGGGCCAAACCACCCCTGTCATCCCCGGCGTGCTGCAGTGGTATTTCATAAAGAATTCAGGGGCCGCCTTTTCCATCGGCGAGGGCTTCACCTGGTTCTTTACCCTCGTCATGGCCGCAGTCGCCGTGTTCATCGTGGTTCTGGCCCGTCGCATCGGTTCGGCGTGGTGGGCCATCGGCCTGGGTCTGTTGCTTGGCGGCGCCTTGGGCAACCTGACAGACCGACTGTTCCGTCCGCCGTCGTTCGGCATGGGCCACGTGGTCGACTTCATTTCCTTCCCGCACTTTGCCATTTTCAACATGGCGGACATGGGTGTGGTGGGGGGAGTCATCACCATTTGCCTGCTGACCTTGATCGGTGTGCCGCTGGGCGGACGTGCGGCTGTGGCAGCGGCCAAGGCCAAGGCCGCAGCGGATGCCGCCAAAGCCGAGGAGGCCGGCCCCGAGGTGGAACGGGGGGAGTCTTCTGATGACTGAGACGTTTACCGTGCCCGAGGAAGCTGCCGGGATGCGCGTTGACGCGGCGCTGGCACAGCTGTTGGGCATCTCCCGGTCGGCGGCCGCCCTGCTGTGCTCGGAAGGAAATGTGCGTCAGGACGGCGCGGTCGTTGGCAAGTCGGAGAAGTTCCGTGCAGGCGCCAGCGTCCAGGTGACCATTCCGGAACGGCCGGACCCTTTGGCCGTAGTGGTGGAGCCGGTGGATGGATTGAACATCCTGTTGGACGACGACGACTTTGTGGTCGTCGACAAGCCTGTTGGCGTGGCTGCGCACCCCTCGCCGGGCTGGGTGGGACCCACAGTGGTGGGCGGACTTGCCGCGGCGGGTTTCCGGATTTCCACCTCCGGCGCGCAGGAACGCGTGGGCATTGTCCACCGGCTCGACGTCGGCACCTCGGGTGCCATGGTGGTTGCCAAGACGGAACATGCGTACACGGTCCTCAAGCAGGCATTCCGGGACCGCACCGTGGAGAAGATTTACCATGCCGTGGTTCAGGGACTTCCCGATCCGCTGCAGGGCACCATTGACGCACCCATCGGCCGCCACCCCGGCTACGACTGGCGTTTCGCCGTCATCGAGGACGGGCGCCCGTCCGTCACGCACTATGAGGTGCTCGAGGCGTTCGGGAAGGCCTCGCTGCTGGAAATCCACCTTGAAACAGGGCGCACCCACCAGATCCGCGTGCACTTTTCCGCCTTGCGGCACCCGTGTGCAGGGGACCTGACCTACGGTGCGGACCCAAAGCTGGCTGCTGAACTGGGCTTGACGCGCCAGTGGCTGCATGCCCATAAGCTTGGCTTCACCCACCCTTCAACGGGGGAGCGGGTGGACGTGACCAGCCCGTATCCGCAGGACCTGGAATATGCCCTGAAGGCTCTGCGGGGCTAACCCTCCCGACCCCACTGACGCTCCATCACCTTTCGTGGCCTCCCGGTTGACGCTCCATCACCTTCCGGGGAATTCCGGTTGACGCTCCATCACCTTCCGGGGATTTCCGGCCGGAGTGATTTATGTGGGGATCGGGTTTATCGGTTGCGGACTTTGCTGTGGGGCAAAACCCAATCCGAGTTCCGCCCCGGGTGCACCGGGGGCAGAACCCGGCTTGAGTTTTGCCCCAGCGGGAAGTGCCGCTGAGCGCAAGTGGGAGGCCCGGACACCCCGGCGGCCGGATGAGGGGCCAAGGGCACCGGCGAATGTTGGTCCCGCACCTCCCCGGGTGTACACTCCGAACCCTCCGTGCTGCAGGACCGGAGGGAAAAGGTGTCTCGGTTGGAACCGGGCGTCGAGAACCGCATTGTAGAAAGTGGTGCCGCGTCCCGGAAATATACGCAAGAAGTGGTGCGGCGTCGGGGATGATGCTGTCAGAAGTGGGGCGTAGCTGCCGAGGGATGCGGACATGTGTGTCTCGCTGCTACGGGGCGTTTTCGTGGAGGTGTCCGGAACGAGCGAGCGTTTCGCGGAGGTGCTGCGGGCCCGGCGCCACTGCCGTTTGCTCGGGCAAAGCCGGGCCTTTGGCACGTAGGATGGTGGGGTGGCTTCCTCATCAAATGACAGTTTTGTCCATCTTCACACTCATACCGAGTACTCCATGCTTGACGGCGCCGCACGCCTGACGGAACTCTTCGATGAGACCAACCGGCTGGGCATGCCGGCGCTGGCCACCACAGACCACGGCTATTTGTTCGGTGCCTTTGACTTCTGGAAAAAGGCCACCGATGCCGGGGTGAAGCCCATTATCGGCGTCGAAGCGTACGTCACGCCGGGCACCGCACGCACGGACAAGACCCGCGTGAAATGGCGCACGGATGAGAGCCAAAGGGGCGACGACGTTTCCGGCGGCGGTGCCTACACACACATGACGCTGCTCAGCTACAACAACCAGGGCATGCGCAACTTGTTCCGGGCCTCCTCGCTGGCGTCCCTTGACTCGGTGTTCGGCAAGTATCCCCGCTTGGACCGTGAACTGCTCAACGAATACCACCCTGGCCTCATTGCCACCACCGGCTGCCCCTCCGGCGAAGTCCAGACCAAGCTGCGCCTGGGCCAGTACAACGAGGCCAAGGCCGCGGCTGCCGAGTTCCAGGACATTTTCGGTGCGGAAAATTATTTCTGTGAGCTCATGGACCACGGCCTGGACATTGAGCGGCGGGTAACGAAGGATCTCCTGCGACTGGCCGATGAACTGAACATTCCGCTCGTCGCCACAAACGACCTCCACTACACGCATGAACACGACGCCAAGGCCCATGAGGCCCTGCTTGCCCTGCAGTCCGGCTCCACCCTGCTCGAACCCACCTACGACCAGGGCGGTTCCCGCTTCGCCTTCAACGGCAGCGGCTACTACCTGAAGTCGCCAGCGGAAATGCGAGCCCTGTTTTCCGAGCTTCCCGAAGCCTGCGACAACACGCTGCTGATCGCCGAGCGGTGCGAAGTTTCCTTCAACACCGACGCCAATTACATGCCGAAGTTCCCCTGCCCGCCTGGCGACGACGAGACGTCGTGGTTGGTGAAGGAAGTGGATGCCGGGCTGAAATACCGCTATCCGCAGGGCATTCCAGACGATGTGCGGGCGCGGGCGGACTACGAGCTGGAAGTCATCATCAAGATGGGCTTCCCCGGCTATTTCCTGGTGGTGGCCGACTTCATCAACTGGTCCAAGGACCACGGCATCCGCGTGGGCCCCGGCCGTGGCTCCGGTGCCGGCTCCATGGTGGCCTATGCCATGCGCATCACCGACCTGGACCCGCTGCAGCACGGGCTGATCTTTGAGCGGTTCCTCAACCCCGAGCGCGTGTCCATGCCTGACTTTGACGTGGACTTTGATGATAGGCGCCGGCACGAGGTCATCAAGTACGTGACCGAAAAGTACGGTGACGAGCGTGTGGCCATGATTGTCACCTACGGCAGCATCAAGTCCAAGCAGGCCCTGAAGGACTCCTCCAGGGTCCTGGGCTACCCGTTCAGCATGGGCGAACAGCTCACCAAGGCCCTGCCGCCCGCCGTCATGGCCAAGGACATCCCGCTGCACGACATCGAGGACCCCCAGTCAAAGCGCTACGGTGAGGCCGGGGACTTCCGCCAACTCCTGCAAACCGACCCGGAAGCTGCCAAGGTCTTTGAAACCGCCAAGGGCCTGGAAGGGCTCAAGCGCCAATGGGGCGTCCACGCAGCCGGCGTGATCATGAGCTCGGACCCGATCATCGACGTGGTGCCCATCATGCGGCGCTTCCAGGACGGGCAGGTCATCACACAGTTTGACTACCCGACGGCCGAGGGCCTGGGCCTGATCAAAATGGACTTTCTGGGGTTGCGAAACCTCACCATCATCACCGACGCCCTGGAGAACATCAAGGCCAACCAGGACTTTGAGCTGGACCTCGAACACCTGGCCCTTGACGACCACGAATCCTATGAGCTGATGGCGCGCGGGGACACCCTGGGCGTTTTCCAGCTCGACGGCGGCCCCATGCGCGGGCTGCTCAAGCTCATGCGCCCGGACAACTTTGAGGACATTTCCGCAGTCCTGGCCCTGTACCGGCCCGGGCCCATGGGTGCTGATTCCCACACGAACTATGCATTGCGAAAAAACGGCCTGCAACCCATCACGCCCATCCACCCGGAGCTGGAGGAGCCGCTTGCCGAGATCCTGGGCGGCACCTACGGGCTGATCGTGTACCAAGAGCAGGTGATGTCCATTGCCCAGAAGCTGGCGGGCTATTCGCTGGGCCGAGCCGACATCCTGCGCCGCGCCATGGGCAAGAAGAAAAAGTCCGAGCTGGACAAGCAGTATGCCGGCTTCCACCAGGGCATGCTCGACAACGGCTACTCCGATGCAGCCGTCACCACGCTCTGGGACATCCTGCTCCCGTTCTCCGACTATGCGTTCAACAAGGCGCATTCAGCCGCCTACGGCGTGGTCAGCTACTGGACGGCATACCTCAAGGCCCACTATCCGGCCGAATACATGGCCGCCCTGCTGACAAGTGTCGGCGACGACAAGGACAAGTCCGCCCTCTACCTCAACGAATGCCGGCACATGGGCATCACCGTGCTGGCCCCGGACGTCAACGAATCCTCGCTGAACTTCACCCCTGTCGGCAGGGACATCAGATTCGGCATGGGCGCCGTCCGCAACGTGGGCGCCAATGTGGTCAACGCACTGGTGGAGGCCCGGGCGGAAAAGGGCAGCTTTGAAAGCTTCTCAGACTTCCTGATGAAGGTGCCCGCCGTCGTCTGCAACAAGCGCACCATTGAGTCCCTCATCAAGTCCGGTGCCTTCGACTCCCTGGGCCACCCCCGCCGCGCCCTGGCCATGATCCATGAAGAGGCCATCGACTCGGTCATCACGCTCAAGCGCAATGAGGCCGTGGGCCAGTTTGACCTCTTTGCCGGGCTCGGCGGCGACGATGAGCCCGAGTCCGCCCTGGTCACGGACATCCCGGACCTGCCCGAGTGGGAGAAAAAGGACAAGCTCGCCTTTGAACGGGACATGCTGGGGCTGTACGTTTCGGACCACCCCCTGCAGGGCCTGGAGGGAATCCTGAGCCAAAATGCGGACATGTCCATCACCCAGGTGCTGGCCGACGACGGCCCGGCGGACGGCCACATCATCACCATTTCAGGCATGATCACCAGCCTGCAGCGCCGCATTGCCAAGAGCAGCGGCAATCCTTATGCCCGCTGCGAGGTGGAGGACCTGGGCGGCTCCGTGGAGGTCATGTTCTTCGGCCAGGTATATGGGCCCATCGCAACAATCCTGGCCGAGGACCTGATCGTGGTCATCAAGGGCCGGCTGCAAAAGCGCGACGACGGCGCCATCACACTCAATGCCATGGAACTTTCCGTCCCGGATCTGAGCGAGGGCATGGCCGGCCCCCTGGTCATCTCCATGCCCGAGCACAAGGCCACCGAACCCGTGCTGCTGGCCCTCAAGGACGTGCTCGGCAACCACCGCGGCAACACCGAGGTGAAAATGCATTTGAGCGGCCGCCGCACCTTGAAGGTCATGAAGCTGCCGCTGCATCACCGGGTCAATCCGACTCCGGCACTTTTTGGCGACCTCAAGGTGTTGCTCGGCCCCACCTGCCTGGAGTCCTGAGCCGTGACGTTCGTCGGTGGTGCCTGGCTGCGCTGGTTCGCCTTCTCCGCGCTGGCGGGTATCGGCCTGGGCGCCCTGTGGTGGCTGGCCGCCCCGGGCGGCGCCGTCTACGGCGACGTACGGGACTACAACACGTGGCTGGGCCGGGACCTGGTGCTGGGCGTGCTGGCCGTTGCCGGCGGGCTGGCCTCCGCCTGCCTCCTGGTCGGGGCGGGGCGGCGCCGCGGTGCCGTGTCCACGGCACACTTTGCCGCCGTCATTCTCGGCGCCCTCCTTGGCTCTGTGCTGGCATGGCGCACGGGCGTATTTGCCGGTGACTTGTTCCACGTTCCGCCGGCCAACATGGCCAGCCCCAGCATGGTGTTCTCCCTGCGGGTGCCTTCCATCCTGCTGCTGTGGCCACTGGCCTGCGCGGCCACCGTGTTCGTGTGGACAACGGTGAACTACGCCATAGTCCCGAGCCCGCAGGAGGCACGCGCCACAGCCGGTAAACTTGAGCTGTGAGCAACCCTGATTCTGCCGTGTCCACCACTTCCGCCATTCCCACTCCGGCCCCGGCCGGGACTGCGCACTTCACCTTCGGGCGCACCGACCTCCGCGGGCTGAACCTTTCGCTGGCCGAACTCAAGCGTGCAGTTCCCCGCACGGCTGCCGAAACGCTCACCACGGCCGAGGACGCGGTGCGGGGCATCATTGCCGACGTCCGGGCGCGTGGCTTTGCCGCACTTTCAGAACTGGCCCAAAAGTTCGACGGCGTGGCCCAGGACCACCCCCGGGTCCCGGCCGCGGCGCTTGAGCAGGCGCTGGCACAGCTTGACCCCGCCGTGCGTGCCGCGCTGGAGGAATCAATCCGCCGCGCCAAGGCGTTTGCCGCCGCGCAGCGCCCGGCCAATGTGGACCTGCCGATTGCAGACGGCGCCGTGGTGTCCCAACACTGGATTCCCGTGCGCAGGGTGGGCCTGTACGTTCCCGGCGGGCTGGCGGCGTACCCGTCGTCGGTCATCATGAACGTGGTGCCCGCACTCGCCGCCGGGGTGGGCCAAGTGGCGCTGGCTTCGCCACCGCAAAAGGAAAACGGCGGACTGCCGGACCTGACGGTGCTGGCAGCCGCGGCCCTGCTGGGCATTGACGAGGTGTACGCCATGGGCGGCGCGCAGGCGATTGCCGCCTTTGCCTACGGCATACCGGCAGAAACCTCCGCGGCGGACAACGCAGGGTCCCTTGAGCCGGTTGACGTGGTCACGGGCCCCGGGAACATTTTCGTGGCCACCGCCAAGCGCCTGGTCAAGGGTGTGGTGGGCATTGACGCCGAGGCCGGAGCCACGGAGATCGCGGTGCTGGCGGACCACACCGCCAACCCGGTATTCGTCGCGGCGGACCTCATCAGCCAGGCCGAACACGATCCCAACGCCGCGTCGGTGCTGGTGACGACATCGCCGGAGCTGGCCGCCGCCGTCGAACGTGAACTGGCCGTCCAGGTTGCCGCGACAGCGCACCGCGAACGCGTCGAGGCGGCGCTGTCGGGCCCGCAGTCCGGCACGGTGCTGGTGAGCGACGTGGCGCAAGGAATTGCCGTGTGCAACGCCTACGCCGCCGAACATTTGGAGGTGGTCACGGAGGACGCTGCCGCCGTCGCCGCGCAAATCACCAACGCAGGGGCCATCTTTGTGGGCGACTACAGTCCCGTGAGCCTCGGTGACTACTGTGCTGGGTCCAACCACGTGCTTCCCACCAGCGGCACGGCCGCATTTTCCTCCGGGCTGAACGTGACCACGTTCCTGCGCGCCGTGCAGCTGATCAACTACGACAAGGCGGCCTTGTCCACGGTGGCCGGCCACGTGGTGACACTGTCGGCGGCGGAAGGGCTGCCGGCCCACGGTGACGCCGTGGCCATTCGTTTCCGCTGACACCACCCCTTGACGGGTGTGCATCCCGGTGGTACCTACATGATTGTCGTTTGGGAAAATGAACCCATAGACTGGTGAAAACCGCTGCTCGAAGGGACCTGGATGTACTGCCCGTTTTGCCGTAATCCCGACTCGCGCGTGGTGGACTCGCGCCTGTCCGACGACGGCTCCTCCATCCGCCGCCGGCGCCAGTGCACCGAATGCGGGCGCCGGTTCAGTACGGTGGAAACGGCCAGCCTTTCCGTCAGCAAACGCTCAGGCGTGGTGGAGCCCTTCAGCCGCAGCAAGGTGATCAGCGGCGTGCGGAAGGCGTGCCAGGGGCGCCCCGTGACCGACGATGACCTGGCGAAGCTCGCGCAGGAGGTCGAGGAGTCCATCCGGGCCAGCGGCGCCGCCGAAATTGACGCGAATGACGTCGGCCTGGCCATTTTGGAACCCCTCCGGCGCCTGGACCTGGTCGCGTACCTGCGCTTCGCCAGCGTTTACCAGGCTTTTGAGTCGCTCGAGGACTTTGAGAAGTCGATCAAGGAACTGCGCCGCGCCCGGAAGGCTATTTCGTAATCTTGAAGTGGACGGCTGCCTGAAGGGCGCCGCCCACAATGCCGGCGTTGTTGGCCAATTCGGCGGGGATGATCTTGGTGCGCAACTTCAGCTGCGGCAGGTAGTCCTCGCTGCGCTTGGAAATGCCGCCGCCAATGATGAACAGCTCGGGGGAGAAGAGGAACTCCACGTGCGAGAAGTAGCGCTGCAGCCGCACGGCGTACTCGTCCCAGCTGAGATTGTCGCGTTCGCGGGCGCTGGCTGAGGCCTTGGATTCGGCGTCGACTCCGTCAATTTCCAGATGGCCCAATTCCGCGTTGGGGATCAGCTTGCCGTCATGGATGAAGGCCGAGCCGATGCCCGTGCCGAGGGTGATGACCAGGACAGTGCCCTTCACGCCCTTGCCGGCGCCGTAGCGGGCTTCGGCCAGGCCGGCCGCGTCGGCGTCGTTCATGACCTGGACGTCGCGGCCCAGCTCCTCGGAAAAGATCTTGTCCACGTCCGCGTCGATCCAGGACTTGTCCACATTTGCGGCGGAGCGGGCCACGCCGTGGCTGATGATGGCCGGGAAGGTGATGCCCACGGGGGCGTCCTTGGCCGGCGCGTGGTCGCGTGTCATGAGTTCATCCACGATGGCCTTGACTACCTTGGCCACGGCCTGCGGGGTGGAAGGCTGGGGCGTGTCGATCCGGTAGCGCTCGCCCAGCAGTTCGCCCGTCTCCAGGTGGACGATCCCGCCCTTGATGCCGGTGCCGCCAATGTCGAGGCCGATGACGGTTTGCGAGTGCGAGTGCTTCTTGGACATGCGTGGCTCCAGGGGTAGTTTCGGTCTGTCAGGGGCTGTCAAAAAGGTGGGCGCGGGCCCTACGGGAGGGTGAGTACCTCGGCCCCGGTGGCCGTGACCACCAGGGTGTGCTCAAATTGTGCGGTGCGTTTGCGGTCGCGGGTTACCACAGTCCAGTCGTCGTCCCACATGTCCCACTCAATGCCGCCCAGCGTGAGCATTGGTTCGATCGTAAACACCATGCCCTCCTGGATCACAGTGTTGTATGCCGGTGCGGCGTCATAATGCGGAATAATCAAGCCGGTGTGGAACGCCTCGCCCACCCCGTGCCCCGTAAAGTCCCGGACCACCCCGTAGCCGAAGCGCTTGGCGTAGGCGGAGATGGTGCGGCCGATGACATTGATTTCCCGGCCCGGCGCCACTGCCCGGATGGCCCGGTTCAGCGACTCCTGCGTGCGGTCCACCAGCAGGCGCGATTCCTCGTCAACGTCGCCCACCGTGAAGGTCCAGTTGGTGTCGCCGTGGACACCGTTCTTGTAGGCGGTGATGTCAATGTTGATAATGTCCCCGTCCCGGACCACGGTGGAATCGGGGATGCCGTGGCAGATGACTTCATTGAGCGAGGAGCACAGTGACTTCGGAAAGCCGCGGTACCCCAGCGTGGAGGGATAGGCCTGGTGGTCCAGTAGGAACTCGTGCCCCACCCGGTCCAGCTGGTCCGTGGTGACGCCGGGAGCAATGTGCTTGCCCACCTCCACAATGGCCTGCGCGGCGATCTTGGAGGAGATTCGGATCTTCTCGAGTGTTTCAGCGCTTTTCACTTCGGACCCCTTGAAGGGGGCCGGCCCGGCCTTGCCCACATATTCGGGGCGGGGAATGGCGGCCGGCACGGCCAGCATGGCGCTTACAGTGCCGGGAACCAGGGTGCCGATGGGGGCTGTGGAAACAGTGGAAGACATGCCTTCATCCTATAAGTTATTTGCTGCGGGGCCGTGGCGGTGCGGCCTATGATGGCAACAACCGCCACGGACCCACGGAGGAAAGATGCCCCAATATTGGTACAACGTCAACACCCGCCAGGTGGAAATGGACGCCCAGTCCGGCTGGAAGGAGCTGATCGGGCCCTATAACACCCGCGAGGAAGCCGAAGCCGCCCTTGCAAGGGTCCATGAGCGCAATGAAAATTGGGAGGCCCAAGACGACCAGGACTGAGGCCTTAGGGCAGGCCTAGAAGGTGTGCTCGGGGCCCGGGAACACGCCGGAGCGGACTTCGGCCCCGTATTCCCGTGCGGCGTCGGCGAGAACCGTGCGCAACTGGGCGTACTGCTTGACGAACTTGGCCATTTTGCCGGTCCGCAGCCCTGCCATGTCCTGCCACACCAGCACCTGTCCCGTGGTGGAGTTCCCGGCGCCGATGCCCACGGTGGGGACGTCGATGGCGGCGTCGATGGCGGCGGCCGCGGCCGCGGGCACCATTTCCATCAGCACGCAGAAGGCTCCGGCACCCGCCAGCGCGACGGCGTCGTCCATCATGCCCTGTGCCGCATCGCCGCGGCCCTGGACCCGGTAGCCGCCCAGCACGTGCTCGCTCTGCGGGGTGAATCCGATGTGCGCCATGACTGGGATGCCGGCCTGGGTCAGTGCCCGGACGGTGGGCGCGTAATACGCTCCGCCTTCCATCTTGACCGCGTGGACCAGCCCTTCCTTCATGAGGCGCACCGAGGAAGCGATGGCCTGCTCGGGAGACTGCTCGTAACTGCCAAACGGCAGGTCGGCCACGACCAGGGCACGCTTGGCGCCGGCCGTGACGGCGCGGCAGAAGATGATCATCTCATCGAGTGTGATGGGCAGGGACGTTTCATTGCCCAAGACATTGTTGGAGGCGGAGTCACCCACCAGGAGCACTTCGATTCCCGCCTCGTCAAAGATCTGGGCGGTGTACTGGTCGTAGGCCGTCAGCATGGCAAACTTTTGGCCGTTGAGCTTGGCGGCCTGCAGGTGGTGGGTGCGGACCCGCGCCGTGGTGGACGGAATGCCTGAACCGTAGGGGGCCGCTACCTCTGCGGAAACGCTTTGTGCAGGCGCCGGGCTGCCGGGCGCGGCGGAGTCAGGGATGCTGTTGGTTGCCATGCGTAGAGCTTATTACGTCCCGGGCCGGAAAATCGTCAATCCGGGATTCAAGTCCTTAGTAGAGTGGTGTTTGCGGGCACGAAGGTGGCAGCCAGTGTCTTTAATTTGGGGTGCCCGCAACGATGTTTGAGCGAGCCGTACCGTCAACGGAAAAGGGGCCCACAGTGGACCGTCAGCAGGAGTTTGTGTTGCGCACCATCGAGGAGCGCGACGTGCGCTTTGTCCGCCTCTGGTTCACCGACGTGGTGGGCAGCCTCAAGTCGGTGGCGCTGGCCCCGGCCGAGGTGGAGGGCGCCTTTGAGGAGGGCCTGGGGTTTGACGGCTCCGCCATCGAGGGGCTGGCACGGGTGTTCGAGTCCGACATGCTGGCCCAGCCCGATCCGTCCACGTTCCAGATCCTTCCCTGGCGCGGCAAGACCGAACAAACGTCACGCATGTTTTGCGATGTCCTGACGCCCGACGGCGAACCGTCCGCGGCGGACCCGCGCAATGTCCTCAAGCGCACCCTTGCCAAGGCGGCGGACATGGGTTTTACGTGCTACACGCACCCTGAGATTGAGTTCTACCTGCTCAAAAGCGACAAGCCCGGCCCCGACGGCATCCCCATCCCGGTGGACCAGGCGGGCTACTTTGACCACGTGCCCGGGGGAGTGGCGCAGGACTTCCGCCGCACGGCCGTGACCATGCTCGAGGACGTGGGCATTTCCGTGGAGTTCAGCCACCATGAGGGCGGGCCGGGCCAAAACGAAATTGACCTGCGCTATGCCGACGCCCTCCAGACTGCAGACAACATCATGACGTTCCGGACGGTGATCCGCGAGGTGGCGATCCAGCAGGGCACATATGCCACCTTCATGCCCAAGCCGTTTTCCGAGCACCCGGGCTCCGGCATGCACACGCATTTTTCCCTGTTCGAGGGCGACACGAATGCCTTCCATGAGCCCGGTGCCGAGTACCAGCTGTCCAGGACCGCGCGCCAATTCATGGCCGGAATCCTCAAGCACGCACCGGAATTCACGGCCGTCACCAACCAGTTTGTGAATTCCTACAAGCGGCTGTGGGGCGGGGGAGAGGCGCCCAGCTACCTGTCCTGGGGCCACAACAACCGTTCTGCTCTCATGCGGGTGCCTCTCTACAAGCCCGGCAAGGGGCAGGCGGCCCGCCTGGAATACCGGGGCATCGATTCCGCCGCGAACCCTTACCTGGCCTATGCCGTGCTGCTCGGTGCCGGCTTGAAAGGGATCGAGGAAGGCTACGAGCTGCCCCCGGCCGCCGTGGAGGACATTGGCGCGCTCAGCAGTGCCGAGCGCCGGGCGCTGGGACACGAGCCGCTACCGTCGAGCCTGCACGACGCCGTGCGCCAAATGGAGGAATCCGAACTCATGCCAGAAATCCTGGGCGAGCAGGTGTTTGAGCACTTCCTGCGCAACAAGCGCGACGAATGGCAGGAATACCGGCTCCAGGTCACGCCCTACGAAATCAACCGCTACCTGGGGGTGCTCTAACGCCTGCCATGAGCTCCCTGACCCGCACCCTGATCACGCTGGGCTTTTCCGACCTGGAGAAAAGTGAAAGGTTTCTCGGCTTCCGGGAGCTGGCGGACCTTGACCAGGGGGAGCTGCTGCAGTCCCTGAAGTTGGCCAATGATCCGGACCTGGCCGTGCAGTCGCTGGTGCGCCTGCTCAGCGCCGTCCCTGCCGTGTATGGAAAGCTGTCCGTCCCCGAGCGGGAGACGGGCCGCCAGGTCCCCAACGAGGCACTTTTCCGGCTGTTGGGCGCCTCCGAAGCCCTGGTGGAGTTCCTGATCCGGCATCCCGAACACGTGGACGTCCTGGACACCTTCCCGTCGCCGGAGCCCGTGGCAGCCGATGCCGGAGCACTGCGGGACTCGCTGCTGGCAGCGGTGGGTGCGGAACCGGCGTCGGCCATTCCCGTAGCGGCGTTGACAGGCACACCGGCGCGGATCGCCCTGCGCACCCGCTACCGGCGGCACCTGGCGGAACTGGCCATCAGGGACCTGTGCGCGGCCTCGCCCCAGGACGTCATGCCGCTGGTGGGGGCCGAGCTCGCTGACCTCGCGGCGGCGGCACTGGACGCGGCGCTTGCCGTGGCCCGGGCCGAGGTGGCGGGCCTGTTTTCCTTCGATGAGGTGGCTGCCGTCAAGCTGGCCGTCATCGGCATGGGCAAGTGCGGTGCCCGGGAGCTGAACTACATTTCCGACGTCGACGTCATGTACGTCATGGAGGCCGACGGCGGCGGGCTGGATGAGTCCCGCGCCGTCGCCGTGGGCAATGCCTTGGCATCAGCGGCGGCCCAGGCCATTTACGCCCCGGAACGCGAGCCCGGGCTGTGGGAGGTCGATGCCAACCTGCGCCCCGAGGGCAAGGACGGGCCGTTGGTGCGCACGCTGGAGTCCTTCCTCAGCTATTACCAGCGCTGGGCTCATGACTGGGAGTTCCAGGCGCTCTTGAAGGCGCGGGCCATTGCAGGCGACCGTGCGCTGGGGCTCCGCTTTGAGCAGGCCGTGTCGCCGCTGATCTGGACGTCGTCGGAACGGGAGGGCTTTGTAGCCTCCGTTCAGGCCATGCGCCGGCGCGTCACGGCAAACATCCGCGACTCGGAGGCCGGGAGGCAGCTCAAGCTGGGCAAGGGCGGCCTGCGGGACGTGGAATTCACGGTGCAGCTCCTGCAGCTGGTCCATGCCAAGAATGACGAATCGATCAGGGTCAAGGCCACCACTGCCGCCATCGACGCACTCATGCGCGCCGGCTACATTGGCCGCACCGATGCCGCCCACCTGGACCAGTCCTACCGCTACCTTCGCGTCCTGGAACACCGGATCCAGCTTGTCCACATGCGCCGCACCCATCTCATGCCGCGGGCCCCGGAACAGCTGCGGGCCCTGGCCCGTGCGGCGGCGGGCCCCCTCAGCCTCAAGCGCCCCACGGCCGAAACGCTGCTGGAGGACTGGGGCCGCGTCAAGCGCGAGGTCAGGGCCCTGCACGAACGAATTTTCTACCGGCCCATACTTGTCACTGCCGCCCATCTCAGTGCCGACGACGTGGCACTGACCACGGATGCTGCCAGGGCCAGGCTGGCCGCGCTTGGCTACCGGGACACGGCCGGTGCCCAGCGCCACATTGAAGCCCTGACCGCCGGGGTCAGCCGGAGGGCGGCCCTGCAGCGCCAGCTGCTGCCCGTGCTCCTGGGCTGGCTGGCCGACGGCGTCGACCCGGACGCCGGGCTGCTCGCCTTCCGCCGAGTCAGTGAGGCCCTGGGCACCTCCCACTGGTACCTGGGCATGCTGCGCGACCACCAGGCCGCGGCCGAGCGGCTGTGCCACGTTCTCTCCAGCTCCCGGCTGGTGACCGACCTGCTGGAGGTTTCCCCGGAGGCCACCGCCTGGTTTGGCAACGACAAGGAACTGGTTCCCTTGACGTTTGCGGCACAGTGGGCGGAAATCCAGTCCAAGATGTCCCGCCACCCCGAGCCGGCTGGCGCGATCCGGCTGATCCGGCTCAACCGCCAGCGGGAAATCCTGCGCATTGCCATAGCCGACTGTTCCGGGCTCCTTGCCCAGGACCAGGTGTCGGCTGCCCTGAGCGACGTGGACCGGGCCACGGTCCTGGGCGCGTTGATGGTGGCCGAGGCGGACGTCTATGCCGGGGAGCCGCCCCTGGTCCATGTGCTGGTGGTGGCCATGGGCCGCCAGGGCGGGCGAGAGATCGGCTACGGTTCCGACGCCGACGTCCTGTTTGTCCAGCAACTTGTGCCGGGAACGGCCGGCGCCGCCGTTGAAGGGCCTGCGCAGCAGCAGGCGAAAGCCATTGTGTCCAAGGTGATGTCCCTGCTGACCCAGCCTCTCAAGCCGGCAATCCAGGCCGAACGTGTGCTCAGCATTGACGCCGATCTCCGGCCGGAGGGGAAAAACGGCCCCCTGGTCCGGTCCCTCGACGCGTACCGCGAATACTATTCCCGGTGGTCCTCTGCATGGGAGGCGCAGGCCTTGCTGAGGGCACTGCCCATGGCCGGATTCGACGGACTGGCCGCGGAGTTTGTGGCGATGGCCGATCCCGTGCGGTATCCGGCTGTGCTGGCCGAAGCCGACCAGCGCGAGATCAAGCGGATCAAGGCCCGCATGGAGTCGGAGAGGCTGCCCCGCGGGGCCGACCCGGCACGGCACGTAAAGTTGGGCCGCGGCGGGCTGAGCGACGTGGAATGGCTTGTCCAGTTGTGGCAGCTCAAACACGCGCACCTCCACGCGGGGCTTCGCACCACCTCAACCTTGGCGGCATTGCACGCCGCGCGCGGCCTTGACCTTGTCGGGGAAGGCGACGCTGAACTGCTTGAGGCCGCCTGGCGGCTGGCGGGCAAGGTCCGCAACGCCAACGTCATCTGGACGGGGAAGCCCTCGGACCTGCTTCCTTCGGCCCGGCGGGATCTGGAAGCGGTGGCGCGCTGGTGCGGCTACGAACCCGGGCAGGCCGCAGCGTTCGAAGAGGATTACCTGGGGCTGACCCGCAAGGCACGGGCAGTGTTTGAACGGCTGTTCTACGGGTAAACAGCAGCCGCCGCGTGCATGTTTGCAACATTTGTGGCGTGAAACAGTGGACTTTGGCACCCTACTGGGGCAAGACTGGAAGAACTGGTGCTAGGTCCTGGGATTTGTTATGGAATCCACGCACTGTCTCACTGCAGTTTTTGGGACCTGAAACTGCTGCTGTCCTGACCTCCCGGGGGGAATTTCATCATGCAGAACCAACACACGCAAAGACGCCGTAGAACGGGCCTGATTGCCGGACTCGGCGCCCTCTTCACCGCTTTTGCCATGTTCCTCGGCTTGGGGGCCGCCGCTGCCGCACCGGCACCGCAAGGCTTGTGGATTTGGCCCAATGCCCAGGAAGCCGCGCAGGCGCCGGCCGCGCAGGTCTCGCCGGCAGGGCTCTGGATTTGGCCGAATGCGGTTCACTCCGCGCAGGTCTCGCCGGCCGGGCTCTGGATTTGGCCGAACGCTGTCCAGTCCGCGCAGGTCTCGCCGGCAGGGCTCTGGATTTGGCCGAATGCGGTTCACTCCGCGCAGGTCTCGCCGGCCGGGCTGTGGATTTGGCCGAATGCGGTTCACTCCGCGCAGGTCTCGCCGGCCGGGCTGTGGATTTGGCCGAACGCGGTTCACTCCGCGCAGGCTACTCCTGCCGGGCTCTGGATTTGGCCTTTCTCGACCGGTGCCACGACGATCGGAAAAGCGTAGCGACAACAGCCCGGAACGGCGAAGGGGCCGCCTTCCCCCACTGCGGTGCCATACAAATGGCCGGCCACATCCATGGCCGGCCATTTCGCTGTGCAAAGTCAGCCGGGGCGGGGCCTTTCCCTTTGGGTGGCCATTGTCACTGAGCACAATTTTGCAGCTTAATTCTTGTCCATTGACCTAAGCCCCTGCGCTGCACATCACACTAAGCTGGGAAGCAGGCGCCGCACACCAACGGCACCGAAAAGTTGACTTGACCTCATAAGCCGTCCCATCGCCGCTCGACTCCACGGGAAATTGGCCACGGGGCTGCCCTGGTGGTAATCCACCGGGGGCCTCGATCCAATGACAAGTTCATGCAGTTGCCCGCACCACAGGGTGTCCGCCACGGTCCGAAGGGGCTGGGCGCCCTGCCCGGAGTCAAAGGAGACCCCGCAGTGTCACATACATTAGCTTCCCGCCCCAGCCGCGTTGGCGTGAACGGATCCGCTGGCCTGCGCCAGGGCAGGGACCAGTCCGGGACTGCCATCGTGGAGCCGGCGCCACAGCCGGAAACCTTCATGGCCCAGCCGGCGGCGGAGCAACTCCCCGCCGATGCCTTGTGCGATGACCAGTGCCCCTACTGCTGGGGCCCTGAAACCGACTGACTCCGGGTGCCTCAGTGCCGTCGCCGTGTGCGCGGCCCTGGGGACTCATTCAGGGGTGCCGCAATGGCTGCAATCCACCCCGCAACCCGAGATACGCATAGACTCTACCTTTGTCACCTGCGCTGCCTTCCGGCCGGCGCATCCGGTGATGGCCTTTGCTGCGCCCAAAGCCGGGCGCAGCTGGACCCGTCAGGGGTGCGGTCGCCGCAGGCGCGGGAGCCGCAGACAAAAAATTAAGGATGGTTGGAAGACCTTGAACATATACCGATTGGCCACCAGACGGGGCCGGGCGGCGCTGGGCGCAACCCTGACCGTCATGGCGCTCTTGCTCGGTGCCGGTTCGGCCTCGGCCGCCGTCATGCCCGCAGCCCTGCACCAGGGCCTCGCGCCGGCGGCAGTGGGGGCAGTGGCGCCGGCAGCAGCCAGTGATGCCAAGGGCAAGACCTTTGCCATTGCCACAGACACCACCTTTGCCCCCTTTGAGTTCCGCAACGGCAGCGGCGACCTGGTCGGCATCGACATGGACCTGTTGCGCGCCATCGCCGACAATCAGGGCTTCAAGGTCGACATCAAGTCCCTTGGCTTCGACGCCGCCCTGCAGGCCCTGCAGTCGAACCAGGTCCAGGGCGTCATTGCCGGCATGTCCATCACGGACAAGCGCAAGCTCATCTTTGATTTCTCCAACCCGTACTTCGATTCCGGCGTGCAGATGGCCGTGGCCAAGAGCAACGATGCCATCAAGACCTATGCGGACCTGAAAGGCAAAACGGTTGCCGTCAAGCGCGGCAGTGAAGGCGAAACGTTTGCCAACTCCATCAAGGACAAATACGGCTTCACTGTCAAGGCACTGGCTGATTCCGCGACCATGTACGACGACGTCAAGGCCGGGAACTCCGTGGCGGTTTTTGACGACTACCCCGTGCTGGCCTACGGCGTCAGCCAAAACAACGGCCTGAAGATTGTCACGCCCAAGGAACAGGGCAGCTCCTACGGCTTTGCCGTGAACAAGGGCCAGAATGCCGATCTCCTCGCGGCCTTCGACGCCGGCCTGGCGAACCTTAAAGCCAGCGGCCAGTACCAAAAAATTCTCGACAAGTACCTGGCTGCACCCGAGACCGCCAAGCAGACAAGCTTCTTCGAACTGCTCGCGAACAGCTTCCCGGCGTTGATGAAGGGCCTCGGCATGACGCTGCTGGCCACGGCACTTTCGCTGATCATTGCCCTGGTGCTTGGCATTGTGTTTGGCTTCCTGAAGGTCTCCGAAAGCCGCGTGCTTCGCATCATTGCCAGCATCTATGTTGAAATCTTCCGCGGCACCCCACTGCTGGTTCAGGCGTTCTTCTTCTACTTCGGCCTGCCCCAGCTCACGGGCCGGCCGCTGGACGTGCTCACGGCCGGTGTCATCACACTGAGCCTGAACGCCGGTGCCTACATGACCGAGATCGTCCGCGGCGGCATCCAGTCCGTGGACCCTGGCCAGCTGGAGGCCAGCCGCAGCCTGGGGCTGGGCTACGTCACCTCCATGCGCCGCGTGGTGGTGCCGCAGGCTGTCAAGATCATGACGCCGTCGTTCATCAACCAGTTCGTGATCACGTTGAAGGACACGTCCCTGCTCGCCGTCATCGGCTTCGCGGAACTGACCTACCAGGGCCAGCAGATTTACGCATCCAACTTCCGCACCGGTGAGACGCTGCTGATCGTGGCGGCCCTGTATTTCATCGTCATCTTCATCTTGACCCAGCTTTCCAACGCCCTGGACAGGAAGTTCAACAAATGACAGCCACCCCAGCAGCAGCGGGCGCCAAGATCAGCGTCCGGAACTTGAAGAAGTCCTTTGGCTCCAATGAGGTCCTCAAGGGCCTTGAGGTTGACATTGCCGAGGGCGAGGTGGTCTGTGTCATTGGCCCCTCGGGCTCCGGCAAGTCCACGTTCCTGCGTTGCCTGAACAAGCTTGAGGACATCACGGGCGGCACGGTCACGGTGGACGGCTACGACCTCACGGACCCCAAGGTGGACCTCAACGCCGTCCGCCAGCACATCGGCATGGTCTTCCAGCACTTCAATCTTTTCCCGCACATGAGCGTCATCCAAAACATCATGCTGGCCCCTGTCGAACTGAAGAAGCTCGACAGGGCCGGCGCCCGTGCCAAGGGCATGGAACTGTTGAAGCGTGTAGGCCTGTCTGAGAAGGCCGATGCCCGCCCGGCGTCGCTCTCCGGCGGCCAGAAGCAGCGCGTGGCCATTGCCCGGGCGCTGGCAATGAATCCCGGCATCATGCTCTTCGATGAGGCAACCAGCGCCCTTGACCCCGAAATGGTGGGTGAAGTGCTCCAGGTGATCCGCGACCTCGCGGCCGAGGGCATGACCATGGTGGTTGTCACGCACGAGATGGGCTTTGCCCGCGAGGTTGCCGACAGGGTCATCTTCATGGACGCCGGCGTGATCTGCGAGGAAGGCACCCCGGAGGCCATCTTCGGCAACGCCCAGCAGCCGCGCCTGCAGGACTTTCTGGCCAAGGTCCTTTGACCCCGAACGGGTGGCCGGCCGCCACGGCCACCCGTTCCGTTTCTTTATGTTGCGCCGTGGTTCAAGAACCGACGGCGGCACCCACCATTGAAGGGCTTGGCATGGACGTGCAGGGGATCGTGGAGGACATCGTCAGCGAGGTCCAGCCGCTGCTGGGACTGGGCGCCGTCGCGTCGTACATTCCGAGCCTGGGGGACGTTCCGGCGGAGAATTTCGGCGTGTGCGTGGCCATGTCAGACGGGCCGGTCTACGGAGCAGGCCAGTGGCAGCAGCCGTTTTCCATCCAGAGCATCTCCAAGGTGTATTCGCTCGCCCTGGTCATGTCCTACGACTACGACTCCATTTGGAAGCGCGTGTTCCGGGAACCCTCGGGCACGCCGTTCAATTCCATGGTGCAGCTGGAAGCCGACAACGGCATCCCGCGAAACCCGTTCATCAACGCCGGTGCCCTGGTGGTCACGGACAGGCTCCTGACCCTGACCGGCGACGCCGCCGGTGCGGTCCGCGGGCTGTTGCGCTCGGAGTCCGGCAACCAGGAACTTGACTTCGACGCCGCCGTTGCTGCCTCGGAAGCGGAGCACGGGCACAGGAACTCAGCCATGGCCCATCTCCTGGCCAGCTATGGGAACCTGGAGAACCCCGTGGACCTGGTCTTGGAAAACTATTTCAAGCAGTGCGCCCTGAGGATGTCGTGCGAGGACCTCGCGCTGGCTTCGAGGTTTTTGGCCCGCCACGGCGTCTCTGCCGGGGGCACTCCGTTCCTGACGCCCAACCAGGCCAAGAGGGTCAACGCCGTGATGCTGACCTGCGGAACCTATGACGCCGCCGGGGAGTTTGCCTACCGTGTGGGCCTGCCCGGCAAAAGCGGGGTGGGCGGGGGCATCGTGGCCATCGTGCCGGGCCGTTGCTCCGTGGCCGTCTGGGGGCCGTCCCTGGGACCCAACGGCAACTCCGTGGCGGGCATCGCTGCCTTGGACGCGTTCACCACACGTACCGGCTGGTCCATCTTCTAGCCGACCAGGGCCGCCCCGGCTCAAGGCGCGGCGGGCTTGAGTTCCTGGGCGAACATCAACAGGATTCCACTGGGGCCGTGCAGGTAGGTGAGCTTGTAGATGTCCTGGTAGGTGGCCACCCCGCGGAGCGGGTGGTACCCGTGTTTCGCGGCGATCTCCAGGGCGTCGTCGATGTCGTCGACGGAGAAAGCCACCCGGTGCATGCCAATTTCGTTCGGCAGTGTTGGGTCCGTCTCGATCGCGTCCGGGTGGATGTACTCAAAGAATTCCAGGCGGCCCAGGCCGTCGGGTGTTTGGAGCACCGCGATTTTGGCGTGGTTCCCGTCCAGGCCGACGGCGGTGTCGGCCCACCCGCCGCTGATGGTGTCGCGGCCGAGCACCGTGAGGCCGAGATCCGTGAAGAAGGCGATGGCAGCTTCGATGTCACGGACGGCGATGCCGACGTTGTCGATTTTGATGGCCATCAGCCTTGCGCCCGGACCTTGTTGATGGGCCCGCCGGCCGCCAGGGGAGTCATGAGGCTCAGGTTACCCCTCGGACAGCTGCCATTGCCATCCTTTGGCAGGAACGACGACGCCGGCACCTGGGCGGGTCGAAAAACCCGCCCAGGCGCCGGCGTCGTTGGTCAAACCGGCTTAGCAGCCGTAGTAAAGCTCAAACTCATAGGGGTTCGGGCGGAGCTGCAGGGGCTTGATCTCGTTTTCACGCTTGTAGTCGATCCAGGTGTCGATGAGGTCCTGGGTGAAAACGCCGCCGGCCTGCAGGAACTCGTTGTCGTTCTCCAGGGCGGTCAGGGCGGCCTCGAGCGACTCGGGGGCCTTGGGGATGTCCTTGGCCTCTTCCGGGGGGAGCTCGTAGAGGTCCTTGTCGATCGGGGTGGGGGGTTCGATCCGGTTCTTGATTCCGTCCAGGCCCGCCATCAGCTGGGCGGAGAACGCCAGGTAGGGGTTGGAGGAGGGGTCCGGTGCGCGGAACTCGAGCCGCTTGGCCTTCGGGTTGGAGCCGGTGATCGGGATGCGGATGCCCGCGGAACGGTTGCCCTGCGAGTACACCATGTTCACGGGCGCCTCGAAGCCCTTGACCAGGCGGCGGTAGGAATTCACTGTCGGGTTGGTGAACGCCAGCACGGCGTCGGCGTGCTTGAGCAGGCCGCCAATGTACCAGCGGGCCACGTCGGACAGGCCGGCGTATCCCTTTTCGTCGTAGAACAGCGGCGCGCCGTTGCTCCACAGGGACTGGTGGCAGTGCATGCCCGAGCCGTTGTCGCCAAAGACAGGCTTGGGCATGAACGTGACGGACTTGCCCCAGGCCCAGGCGGTGTTCTTGATGACGTACTTGAATTTTTGCAGGTCGTCTGCCGCGTGCACCAGCGTGTTGAAGGTGTAGTTGATTTCAGCCTGGCCGGCTGCGCCCACCTCATGGTGCGATCGTTCGACCGCGAGGCCGGCGCTGTCCAGCTCGATGCACATGGCGTCGCGCAGGTCGGCCTGGTGGTCAACCGGGGCCACGGGGAAGTAGCCGCCCTTGACGGGGGTCTTGTAGCCGAGGTTGCCGCCCTCTTCCTTGCGGCCCGTGTTCCAGTTGGCCTCTTCGGAGTCCACCTTGTAGAAGGATCCCTTGGGGGAGGATTCAAACTGCACGTTGTCAAAAACGAAGAATTCGGCTTCGGCGCCAAAGAACGCCGTGTCGGCAATGCCCGTCGACGCCAGGTAGGCCTCGGCCTTTTCGGCCACGCCGCGCGGGTCGCGGTGGTAGGGGTCGCCGGTGCGGGGGTTCACGATGGAAAAGTTCAGCGCGAGGGTCTTTTCCAGGCGGAACGTGTCAATGAAGGCGGTGGTGGGGTCCGGGATCAGCTGCATGTCCGATTCAGCGATGCCCTGGAAGCCCCGGATGGAGGAGCCGTCAAAGAGCTGGCCGTTGACGAAGAACTCGGCGTCAACCGTCTTGGCCGGGACATTGAAGTGCTGCTGCACGCCTGGCAGGTCGGTGAATCGGATATCGACGAATTTCACATCTTCGTCTTTGATGAACTTGAGGACTTCGTCCGCGTTCTTGAACATCTAGGCTCCTTGGCGCATTGGGGTTCCGGCCGGCTCGGTTCCGGCCATTCGTGCATCTGCAACTGAATACAGACTATGGCGGTGCCATTACTCAACAATGTCAGAAATGTTTCCGGCACGTTACAGCCGCTGCCAAATACCGGCATGGCTGAACTTTCGCCCTCCGCCGGTAAGCTGGGGGCGTGGTAGATCGTAAAGACATCGGGTCCTGGCTCAGCGGGCCGGACACCTCCAATATATCCAAATACCCTGGCGAACGGCTGGGACTGCCCGAAACCGGCCACGGTTCCATGGCGCGCGCAGGCCGGCGGATCCTGGCCATCTGCATTGACTGGGCCCTGAGCTACCTCATCGCAGCCGCCTTTTTCCACTCCGACTCCCTCGCCATTCTGGCCGTTTTCGCGGTGGAACAGATGGTGCTGGTGGGCACGCTGGGCTACAGCATCGGCCACCGGGTCATGGGCATTCAGGTGACAAGGCTCGACGGCGGCCCTGCCGGCCTCCTCGCAGGCGTGGTCCGCGCCGTCCTGGTGTGCCTGGTCATCCCGGCCGTGATTGCCGATGCCGACCACCGCGGCCTCCACGACCGCGCCATGAAAACCATGCTGGTCCGCCGCTAAAAGCAGGAAGGCCCCGCTCCAACGTCCGGATGGATGTGGGAGCGGGGCCTGCACGAAGCGTTCCTGCCGCAGGAGACTAGCGGCCTCGTGACGCCTTGCGGTCGGGTCGCGCCTTGTAGGGATCGATGCCCTTGGGGATCGGCAGCTTGTTGCCCATGGAGGAAATGCGCTTGTTGACGGCGCTGACCTCGACCTTGGTCAGCTCTCCCTTGAGCTTGTTCATCTTCTTTGTCACCTTGGCGATCGGGACCTGGCCTTCACCCTTGCCCGTTTCGATGATGGTCACCGTGACATTGGGGAGGATCCGACCCAGGCGGCGTCGTTCGGCGTCAACCAGGCCCTTGACCCGGGTGGAGGGACCCTCGGTGATCAGCACAATCCCTGCCTTGCCGATGGCGCGGAACACCACGTCCTGGGTGCGCGGGTTGACGGCTGCGGGCTGCTCGTCAAAGATCCAGCCCTTTTTCAGCGAGCTCAAGGCGGCACCGGCGGCGCCGGGCTTGCCCTCAATTTGTGCATAGGCCGCCCGCTCCGCACGCCGGGACATGATCAGCAGGGCAGCCAGCAGGCCCAGAGGCAGTCCGACCAGCAGGCCGTTGATCCACGAGTGCGGGGGAATCAGCAGCGAGACCACCAGCGAGAGCAGAATGAGGCCCAGAAAGGAGCCAAGCATGAGCCATGTGACCATGGGGTCGTGGCGGCGGGTCATCTTGTAGATGTCCACCATTTGCTTGATCCGGCCGGGCTTCTTGGCCTTCTTCTTGGCGCCGTCCTTGGGCGTGCGGCTGAAGAGGGAGCGCTTCGGTTTGTCAGCGGCGGTGTGTGCGGAGTCAGGGGTTTTGGCCATAGTGATTCAATTCTAGCGGGTGTTGGGCGTGGTGGGTGCGCAAAGGATCCGCCGGTGCCCTGGCGGGTGCGCGGCGGATCCTTTGGGTGCGTGGTGGTTAG